>JAIWNU010000144.1 GCA_020216655.1 Treponema sp.
ATTCAAAATTGCCCTTTTTTTAATGGGAAACTGGCTGATAAACCAGCGGATATTGAACGGCTAAAAAATGAATATTGCAGAACTAATAACCTGCACTGTGCTCGCTATATGGTAGCCCAAAGTCTTGGGAAAGAGCATATGCCGCCGGATCTGTATCCCCACGAAAAAGAAAGTGCTTTTGAGGTTATAGGAAAATAAGAGTTCATTTGCACTTCATGGTTTAATTTTTTGGTGTCTATTCTCTGCCTGTGCATAATCTGTGGAAAACTGCTTGCCGCAGAGCCCGTTTCTTTCGTATCTTATAGACATGAACTACGATAAACTTACCATCAAAGCCCAGGAGGCGCTCCAGGAGGCCTCTAGTCTAGCCCAAAAGAATGACCAGACTCAGGTGGAACTGGAACACATTCTGCTCGCCCTCGTGGAGCAGGAGGGGGGCATTGTTGCACCAATTATCGAAAAAATTGGCGCAGATCCGGAACTTGTATCTCAGGAAGCCCGTAAACTGGTAGCAGCAAAGCCCAAGGTGTACGGAGATGCGGCGCAGCTGTATTTTTCGCCCGCCGCAAGCAAGGTGCTTGCAAAAGCCGAGACCGAAGCGGCTTCGCTTAAGGATGAATTTGTATCCACCGAACACATCCTTATTGCCATGACTCAGGCAGAAGGAGCCGCAGCGGAACTTTTGCGGAGAAACGGTGTCACCAAAGAGGCAATCCTGTCTGCCCTCAAATCTGTCCGGGGCAATGCCCGCGTAACCGACCAAAACCCAGAAGAAAAGTATCAGGTGCTGGATAAATACTGTCGGGACCTAACATCCCTCGCCCGGCAGGAAAAACTCGATCCGGTAATTGGTCGGGACGAAGAAATACGGCGGGTCATGCAGGTCCTTTCCCGACGGACAAAAAATAACCCGGTCCTTATCGGTGAACCCGGTGTCGGTAAAACCGCCATTGTGGAAGGCCTTGCTCGCCGTATCGTTGCGGGGGATGTGCCCGAGGGGCTTAAAAACAAGCGCCTCCTTGCCCTGGATTTGGGTGCCCTTGTAGCGGGGGCAAAATTCCGCGGTGAGTTCGAAGAGCGGCTCAAGGCGGTAATCCATGAAGTACAGGCTGCGGAAGGCCGGATTATTCTTTTTATTGATGAACTCCACACCCTTGTGGGCGCAGGGGCCGCTGAGGGGGCTACCGATGCGAGCAACCTGCTTAAACCTGCCCTTGCCCGAGGGGAGCTGCGCTGTATCGGCGCCACTACTCTCGATGAGTACCGGAAATACATAGAAAAGGATGCAGCCCTGGAACGGCGTTTCCAACAGGTTTACTGCGCTGAGCCATCCGTAGAAGACACCATTGCGATACTTCGGGGACTTAAAGAACGCTACGAAGTGCACCATGGGGTCCGCATAAAAGATGAGGCCCTGGTAGCAGCAGCGACCCTTTCTACCCGTTACATTACGAGCCGTTTCCTCCCCGATAAGGCCATAGATCTCGTGGACGAAGCGGCCAGCCGGCTTAAAATGGAACTGGATAGCCGGCCCACCGAACTGGACAAACTGGAACGCAAGCTCTTGCAGCTTTCTATCGAAAAACAGGCCCTCCAGCGGGAGGATGATCCTGCCTCGGTAGAGCGGCGGCAGAAACTCGAAAAGGAAATCGCGGATCTTGCGGCAGAACGGGATGCCATGCGGGCCCGCTGGGAAAGCGAGCGGAAGGATATCCAGGAACTGCGGCTCTTAAAACAACAGATAGAGGAGCTAAAAATCGAGGAAGCCCGCTACGAACGGGAGGGTAACCTGAACAAGGCTGCGGAAATAAAATACGGCAAAATCCCTGAGGCCCAGCGGAAGCTTAAAGAGATATCTGACCGTATGGAAGCTAAGCGGGGTGAGGTAAGCCTTTTACGGGAAGAGGTAAGCGAAGAAGATATCGCCTCCGTGGTCTCGAGCTGGACAGGAATCCCTGTTTCAAAAATGCTTTCCAGCGAACTGCAAAAGTACCTTGAGCTGGAAAAAGTTTTGGAAAAACGGGTGGTAGGCCAGGACATGGCGGTCCAGGCGGTAGCCGATGCGATTAGGCGAAACAAGGCGGGCTTAAGCGATGCAGCCCGGCCCCTCGGGTCCTTCCTCTTCCTCGGACCAACCGGGGTTGGTAAAACCGAGCTTGCAAAAACACTAGCGGAATTCCTCTTTAACGAGGAAAAGGCCCTAACCCGTATTGATATGAGTGAGTACGGCGAAAAGCATACTGTGAGCCGCCTCATCGGTGCTCCTCCGGGCTATGTGGGATATGAACAGGGCGGGCAGCTCACCGAAGCGGTCCGCCGCCGGCCCTACAGCGTGGTCCTTTTTGATGAAATCGAAAAGGCCCATCCTGATGTATTCAACGTGTTCCTCCAGATTCTGGACGATGGACGCCTAACGGACGGTCAGGGTAGGGTGGTGGACTTCCGGAATGTCATTATCATTATGACGAGTAACCTCGGCTCTGACCTGATCCTTAACGCTAAGGACACTGAAGAAATCCGGGGTGCCTTGCAGGAACTTCTTAAAGCATCCTTTAGGCCCGAATTCCTTAACCGGATCGACGAGACGGTCATCTTTAACCGGCTTGGCAAGGCGGAAATCCACAAAATCGTGGATATACAGCTTAATCGTCTTGCCCTAAGGCTCGAGGACCGTAAAATCAGGCTCAGCGTTACCGAAGCGGCCCGGAACTTCCTTGCCGAACGGGGCTACGATCCTCTCTATGGCGCCCGGCCGCTTAAAAGGACCATACAGGCGGAATTGGAGAATCCGCTTGCTAAAGAAATTATCTCTGGCCGGTTCAAAGAGGGGTCTGAGGTAGTTGTAGATCGGTCCGGCGAAGGATTGGTGTTTAAATAAAAGGCTTTAATCCAACTTGGTGCAGGGTGGCATAACCCTAAGCCCCGATAAAGCCTGGTGACTGTATTGTAAGGATATAAAAGCTGCAGAAAGCAAGATGCTTTTTGCAGCTTTTTTTATCGAAAAGGGACTGAAATATATGGCGCTTCCTGCTACACTTCCTCTTATAATAGTTTGCTAAAATATTCACTATAGGATCTTGTATGCATACGCCAAAAAAGTTCGTTTTAGTTCTTGTCGGTTTGCTTACCCTGATTCAGGGAAGCATATGGGCATCTGATAATTTTATTGAACCCTGGCAAGTATCATCTCTCTTTGGAACCACTGGCAGTGTTCAGACAGATGCGGTTGGAAGCTTCATTAACCCCGCCTTGGGCGCAACCATGCCTTCTATGAGTACCCAGATGGATACATGGGTATTTGCCGATCCGCAAAACCTACAATCAAAAAGCCAGTGGGCTTATTTTTATGCGGATCCTTATACGCTTATGGGGCTCTATTCAACAAACCTGCCAGATAATTCAAATCAAATAGATGTCCATCTAGGTTTCTCTGGTGGGAATCGAAGTATTGCCTTTGGTATCGCCAACATTAGTGTTTTTAACCAGCAGCATGCGGTCAATGATTATTTCCATGCACTGCAGGCCGGACTCCTTGTACGACCCATGCAGCAGCTTTCGTTAGGGGCTACCTTTACTCAGAACTACATGAATAGTGAAAAATGGAATCTGTATGTTGATGGAGGTTTACGCCCCTTTGGTTCAAATCTGCTCACCCTCTTTGGTGCCTGGTCAGCTTCAAATACATTTACAGACCCGAATACCCAACGGTGGCAAGCCGGTGTAAGTGTTGCACCTGTTAAGGGTTTTGAACTATACGGCAAATACAATAGCACAGGTTCATTAACCTTAGGGTTTGCCCTTCGGTATGGTATGCTTGGTCTTGGTTCTTCCCTATACTCAGATAAGCAAGATTTCAGCGGGTCTCTTACCGCCGGAGCAGGCCTTTCCTTTACGATGAACAAGGATGGCTTTGCAATGAAAGGTTCTTCTGCTGCGAAGTCGTACCTAGAGCTTTCATTAGGAAACCTATCTGCTGCGCCGTCTTTCTTTAACAGTTCTTCATCTCTATTTACTGTTTTAGAAACCATTCATTCGGCTAAAAAAGATCCTGCTATAGAAGGTCTCATCCTCAATACCACTTCTTTAATTGCTTCTCGCAGTGACCTTTGGGAACTGCGAAGCGCCTTAGAGGATTTTAAGAAATCAGGAAAAAAGGTGATTGCCTTTATACAGGATCCTACGTTTGATATATACGCCCTTGCGTCCGTTGCTGACCGCATAGTTATGGATAGCCAGGGAGTCCTTTCTTTCGATGGCTATGTTGCTGGCCGCGGGTATTATAAACATACACTGGAAAAGCTTGGAATAGGATTCAGGGAACTCAAGTATTTTACATATAAATCTGCCGCAGAGTCCTATAGCAGGGATAGTTTCTCTGAAGCGGACAAGGAACAATACGAAGCATATTTAGACAGCATTTTTAACGCTACGAAACAGTTAATTCTGACGGGCCGAGGCCTGTCGTCTGAACAGTTTGCAACTCTTTTAGAGGACAATTTCCTCCTCAGTGCTAAGGAAGCAAAAACTGCCACTTTGGTAGATGCTCTGGGCCGGGAAGAGGCCATCCGGATGACTATTCGGGATTTGTCGGGCAAAGAATACCCAGTACAGGTATTTGGCAATGGTTCCCTAAGCCTCTTCCAAAAGGGCAGCATACCCATGATGCCCCTCATGTCAACCTATAGGATGACGTCGCAGCAGCAAGATATATGGGGTGAACCACCGCACATTGCGATTGTCTATGCCAATGGAGAGACCGCATTGCAAGGTGGCATGAATGCCCGAACATTGGCTAAAATTATTGATGACCTCGCTCAAGATAATAATGTTAAGGCCATTGTGCTGAGGGTTGATTCTCCGGGGGGAGATGCGATTGCTGCGGACTATGTGGCGGAGGCGGTCAAAAAGGCGACAGAACAAAAGCCAGTTTATGTTTCTATGGGTTCAGTTGCCGGATCCGGCGGTTATTGGGTTTCCATGTATGGCACAAACCTGTATGCCACACCCTATACGATAACCGGTTCTATTGGCGTTATTGCTTCCTGGTTCTACGATGCGGGTCTAAACAATAAGCTTGGGTTCTCTATAGATCTTCTTAAACAGGGCAGTCATGCAGACCTCCAGGCAGGAATAATTTTACCCTACCGGGATCTAAATGATGCTGAGGTAAAAGAATACCGCCAGTGGATACTGGAACTTTATGATGATTTTGTTGCAAAAGTGGCTGCCGGGAGAAATATGGATGAGAAAAAGGTCAGAGAACTAGCCCAGGGAAGAATCTATTCTGGTACCGATGCGGTCCAGAATGGTCTTATTGATGGCATCGGTAGTCTTCAGTATACCCTTGCGGCATTGAAAGAGTCCTTAAATCTATCCGAGGATGCAGAGGTTGTCATTGATGAATATCCCTATCCTGATCCTTTCACAACTTTTATGGAGGCGCTTGGTCAAACTTCGCTGCCCAAAGGGTACATGGCAAAGCTCGCAGCTCTTTTGATCCATGGTGTTTCTCGTCCGAACTTAAGCCCCCTTGCTGTGAGTACCGGATTTTATGAAACCGTGGAACCAAGGATTGTTCAAAATGGCAAAGTGCAGGCTCTTTTGCCCTTAGAAGTGATTGAACTAAATCAGGGTACAGAATCTTTCGGAACGGTAAAATTCTGAACCAAGAGACTTTTGTCGATGACAATAACAACCCTGCCTTCTTGTAGAAGGCGGCGGTTGTTTTCTGATGAAAGTAATATTTGGGCATCTGCTTTGCTGATTACCGGATCTGTTGGGAGCTTTCCAAAAACTTTATCTGCTAAAATACGCAGGGGGCGGTCTCCCACGAGTTCTTGCAATTCCTGCGCAAGACCAGAAGGTGTGGGAAGGAGTACACGGTCACTTGAGGTGTACCGGACAATACCTCGATTCTTAGCTATCTCGGGAAGAACCATATTTCGTTCGAAGATCAAATTCATGTCCGAGTCCCAGATTTTTGGAAACAAACAGGGATTTAGTCGTGCAGTGCTTTGCCTCCCATGGATAGGCAGCGGATCCTGAGCAAAAATGATTATACCCGTATAATCTTTCACCGCCTGAGTAATAAGGAGCCTTGGCAGCGTTGAAGGTACCTGATGCCGGACAAGAAGGGATGCCATGCCTGTCAAAGGAATTGAAATGGTTCTATTAAGACTGTTGCGACTTAAATCTAAAACAGCAGTGGATTTATTCGCATTCTCCACTAATGTATCAATATCGAGCATGGAGATTTGTCCCTGCTGGATGGTGGTTTCAATAGTAGTACTGCTGTCTAGCGGAATAGAAAAAAGAAAGGGCGCAACTATACGTGGAAATTCTATAGAGAGCAACTCTTCTCCATGAGCTCTGCCCGTAGGCAAGCGCAGGCCCGCGGATCCCATATCGAGTTTCACGGTAGAGACCAGCTCCATGGTATTCCATTGGATGAGCGGTTCTATGCTGAATTGAGGTCTTTCTGTCTGCGGCCAGACAAGATCAGTAAGGCTGATTAAAAGACACAGTATACCGATTCTCCCCACATAAATGGGTACCGATGCTTTCATTCTGTAGACCCCGTCTTCTTTATCGGTGTTTTTAGTTTGGAACCTTCGCGCAATATGGATGAGAGGGTTAAGCCATTGACAGTAGCCAATACTTCAGGATCTACCTCATATGAAAGGGCAATTGACCAGAGTGTTTCGCCTTTCTGAACTATATGGGTTCCTTCAAATGCTATTGTTGTAGATGGCTGTATGGGCCGTTCATAGGGCCCCACATTTTTAAGGGCCGGTATCTTTATTTTAGAGCCAAGCTGCAAGTACCGATCTTGGATACCCGGATTTGCTATTTTAATCTGTTCAACACTGACACCATAATGACGAGAAAGGGCCGAAAGGGTGTCTCCTGAATGGATAGTGTGAAAATAATACAGCACAAGCGGTTCATCTTTGTTTGCCAGTACCGTGAGTACCGATTCCTTGTGATCGGCAAAAACTTTCAGGTTATATTTAGGATCAGAAGGGGTTATACCAAAGATTAATTCATGATTTAAAGATTTTAAAACACCTGAGGGAATACCTGCTTTTTCTTCTATAAGTCTCAAGTCTGCCATTTTACCGACCGGTATCAATTCTATCGGTGGTAATTCAAGCCACTCAATTTCCAAACCATATTTTCCTGGATTCATGAGTATGGATGTAATGGCAAGAAACTTCGGTACATAGTGAATGGTTTCTTGTTTAAGATGTTTTTTTTCGCTCAATGTCCAGTAGTCCTTTGTTCCCGCCTTTTGAATTGCCCGCTGCACCGCTCCAAGACCAGCATTGTAGGCAGCCAGCGCGAGAGGCCAGTCCTGTAAATAGGTGTAATTATCCTTGAGTTTTTTTAGAGCTCCCTTGGTGGACTTAATAAAATCTCTCCGATCGTCCCTCCAATCGTCTATAACCATCCCATATCCATGTATGCTGTTCTTCATAAACTGCCATAGCCCAACAGCGCCGGAGCGGCTTATGGCGGTGGGCAGAAAAGCGCTTTCAATAACCGGCAAATAGGCAAGATCCAAAGGGAGCCCCATTTCTTCTACTTCTTTTATGATATAGGGCAAATACAGTTTTCCTCGGCCTATCACAGTTTTGAGCCAGGCTAATCCTGCAGGACTGGAGTATTGTTTTATATATTGCTGTGTCAGAGGCTGCTCAAGGCCAGGGATAGAACTATTCAAACTCTGAGTACCATGCCAGCTTAGGGCCGTACCATTGACCGATACAGGTTTTGAGCTGTTTTGATTTTTTTCAATACCAATGAGCATACGGAGAGCCGAACCATTCTGACGGCTTGCATCCAAGGGGACAAGGCCATCTTGTCCTGAGCTGTTTTTAGAGATAGGCAAGTTTTCGGCAGCTTGGAGATGTAGATTGATAGGACAAATCAAAAAAATGATAAAAAGACCTATCAATTGAGCCATAGATTTCTTGAATATCAAAATTTTTCTCCGTAATATACGCCGGCCCATTCCCAGCGTCCGTGAATCTCCGGATCTGCGGGAAAGTAGATTTTTCTAAAATATAAATACCAAGTTGTAATACGTTGGGTCCATCCCCATGTTTTAAGATATGCTTCGTTTGCGTTCGAACTAGCATCTACGGTATCGGCATATCGTATGCGGTTGCCTGCCATGAAATCCGAAAGGTTAAACTCATCCATACCGACCGGCTGATTCGCATCTTGGCCCCAGGAGACTGCAAAAAAATTAACCTTGGCACGGAGTCGCCGCAATTCACGGCTGCTGCCTGCATCGAGGGCTTTTTTTACCGCAGCGACAAGACTGTCCAGGGATTCAAAGGTCCAATCCTTCGGAGAGTTATAATAGTCTACCAATTTCATTGCATATCCAAGGGCATCAGGAAAACCAGGAATAGAGGCGCTGTAATAAGGTAGAAATTTTGAATAGGTCTGGATAGCCATATCCCATTCCCCGGTCTTTTCATAGGCCTGACCGAGCATAAAATGGGCATTACCCAGGTCTATTTTCTCAGGAAAGCGGGCAATAAGTTCCTTATAATAGCGGATCTGATGTTCCGGTTTTTTTTCTAATTGGATAAGCTGTTTCAGACATTGATAATGAATGGATTCACCCTTTACAAGCAAGTCCGGATAGCGGGTTACTATTCGGTTAAAATAAATGGCCGCCACAGGCCCCGCATCCTGTTTGAGATAAGCATAGGCTACCATTAGAAGCAGGTATGCGTTATAGGGGTCCTGCGGATGGGCCGTAATCCAGTCTGTTAAAAAGTTTGTTAGCTTTGCATATTCCTGCTGGCTTAAGAGTTCGTTGGCAATTTCTCTGACTATGGAAAATTGTTCTTCTCCAGGCTGTTTTTCTCGATTAAGCAGCCGGAACAGTTCCTTAAGGGTTGCCTTTTTTTCTTTGCTGCCCGTTATATAATAGGAATCGTAGGTCCTTAACGCCCCTATTGGCAAAAATGAGGTCTCGCATGACATAATTAAGAAAATGAAAATGCCCAGACTTATTACCAAAAATTTCTTACGATTCATGGGTTTTTGATACTATCACAGGCAGTTCCCATTGGCAAGGTTAAAGCAGAATCATTATAATAACATACAATGAATATGAAACCAATGCAAAACATTGCCAGCCGTTTGTCATTTTTCATCGGCTTCTCTCTTATGATCCTTGGATCGGTCCTTTTTATAGCCAGCCTTTCCGGAATTGCAAAGGTTGCAACCATACCGGCAAGCCTTTTTTTACTTATCGGTGTTTTATTTGCCCTTTTTGCATTTAAACTGGTTCATCGGTTGCAATATATGTTTCTCGCTGCCTTCTTTATTCAGCTTGGCCTATTTCTTTTGCTGATTATTCTTCATACCATCCCATACCCCTTTTCAAAAGTATGGCCAGCCATCTCAATATTCGCAGGAACTGCATTAATTCCCGCCGCTCGTTTCCGTTCCAATACGAGCTTAGTCCGTTTTATTGTTCCAGCCATCGCTTTTGTGGTATTGGGGGTAGTTCTGCTGATATTTTCCCTGGATCTAGTTACCTTTTCTTTTAAAAGATTTATTCTTACCGCCTGGCCGTTACTCCTTTTGTTTGCTGGTATTTTTTTATTATTGCTCTCCCTGTACCCAAAACAGGATGAAAAGGACAGCCAAGACCAATAAATCATGAATTGTTGGAATCGTCTGTGGGGCGTATACCAATTTTTTTGGATTCCCATGCTGCTTGGTGTGCTGCTGTCCTGTGCCATCACTAACCGGATTACTGAAACGCCTATTGATTGGGGAATAGCATCAGGTGAACCTAAAAAAGCCAGCCTAGCCGACGAAATTCGTGCTTTAATTGAAACGGGTACTCCGCCATCTTTGCTGCGGGCCCTTGATTTGCTGAGAAATCGGGATGTAGCGGATACTGAGTTAGGCAGGACCCTTTCAGCAATAGCGGTGAGCCTTTTCAAATCCGTGTATCCCGCTCTGGTTGCAGAAATGCCGCAAACCGATATTCCTGTTTCGAGCCCCTATGCCAAAATTCTCAAGGATGCAGAAAAAGGTATATATACACCAGCGCCATCCAGTTCTCAGGACTTTTTTGAAATGCTGCTCCCCTTTATTGCACTGCTCAATGAACGGCGAAGCGAACGGCTGGCTGTTGCCAGTCCCGATATAGATCGGGCTATGGCCCTGAATGGAAAATCTGTGCTGCCCTATTACTTCAAAGGGATCATACTGGAAAGAACTGGTCAGAAAGAACAGGCCTTGGCTTTATATGTGAATGCCTATCAACTTTCTATAGAATGTTATCCCGCTGGTCTCGCCATAGCTCGAATTTATACATCTACGGGTAAGCAGGATAGTGCGGTTTCGTTGCTGACTGATCTTATTTCCAGATACCCCGAAAACTGGAGCATAAAAAGGGAATTAGCGGTTTTATATTACCAAACAGGAAATTGGTCCAGGGCTGAACCGGCCCTCGCGGAACTGCTGCAAAGGGATCCAAAGGATAGAGAATTACTTCTCATGCGGATAAGTGTTCTTATCGAACAGGGCAAATATATACAGGCCGCCCCCTTACTTGATGCCTATGGCTCATTGGATAATACCAACACAACCTATTTGTATTTGCGGGCCCGTCTGCAGGCTGAAGGCTATCGGAACCGTGATGCAGCGCTTACATTCCTTCGCTCCATTCTACGTATCAATCCTTCCGACCCTCTTGCAAATACCTATATGGCAAAGCTGCTCATTGAATCTGACCGAGAATCGGATCGTCAGGAAGGGGAGACTATGCTCGACATGATGCTCAAAGATGCCAATCCCCCTAACAATGTGCTTGAATTAGCCGTATTGGTAACGATGAGACGTCAGAATTGGTCTCAAGCCCAGATGTACAACAGCAAACTTTTAGAGATCCGTAGATCTGTAACAGACCTGTCTAACGAAGTACTTATTCAGCAGGGGTTAAAAAAGTTCGATCAGGCTCTCTTATTTGCTAAAGAACTTTACGACAAGGACCTGTTTAATGAACAGAATGCCTATACCTATGCGCTCTCCCTCATTAATGCAGGTAAAAGAGAAGAAGCCAGGCTAATTATTGATGCAAAATTAAACACGGTAACTCAATCTACCTTAAAAAGTAAATATTTTTATCTAAGAAGCCGCATGAGGACCGATGAAGAGACCGTATTGAACGATCTCCGTTCAAGTCTTTTTGAAGACCCAAGAAATCTCGATGCGCTTATTGCAATGCTTGAAATTTACCATCGCAGAAAGGATGAACGGCGGGCTGTTTATTATTTAAAACAAGCGCTTTCTCTGTCTCCTGATAACCCTATACTGCAGCCTTATAAAAAAGAATACGCAAATCAATTAAATTAGTAATTATTCCTAAAATTATTGCTAAAAAGACTTGCAATTATTTAATTTTGCTATCAGAATACATAGTACCTTCTCATAAAAACAAATACAAGGAGAGTGCTATGGCAAGCCTAAAAGGAACACGGACGGAAAAAAACCTGCTTACCGCCTTTGCTGGGGAATCGCAGGCAAGAAACCGGTATACCTACTTTGCTAGCAAGGCAAAAGAAGAGGGATATATACAAATTTCGCTTGTTTTCAGTGAGACTGCGGATCAAGAAAAGGAACACGCAAAGCGGTTGTTTAAATTTCTTGAAGGCGGCGAAGTTAAAATTGAAGCATCTTTCCCTGCTGGTGTAATCGGAAGTACCGCAGAAAACCTCTTAGAAGCCGCTGGGGGCGAAAACTATGAATGGCAGACCATGTATCCTGAATTTGCCAAAGTAGCACGTGAAGAGGGTTTTTCAGCTATTGCTACGGTATTTGAAGCCATTGCAGTGGCCGAAAAACAACATGCAAAACGCTACGAAAAGCTCAAGGCAAATATTGATGCAGGCCAGGTATTTAAAAAGGACAAACCGGTAGTTTGGCGCTGCCTAAATTGCGGTTATCTCTATGAAGGAACAGAGGCTCCTAAAGCTTGTCCTGCCTGTGCACATCCCCAGGCATATTTTGAACTACTTGGTGAAAACTACTAAAGGAGCACACGATGACCCAGGTTTCTCAAATCTACAAGTGTGAGCTATGCGGAAATATCGTAGAAGTAATACATGCCGGCGCAGGTGAATTAGTTTGCTGCGGCCAGCCGATGAAACTTCTTACGGAAAATACTACCGATGCGGCCAAAGAAAAGCACGTTCCGGTCATTGAAAAAACCGCTGCAGGCTATAAAGTATCCGTAGGTTCTGTTATGCATCCGATGGAAGAAAAACACTATATCGAATGGATTGAATTAATTGCCGATGGAGTTTCTCACCGAAAGTTTTTGAAACCCGGTGACACCCCGGTGGCTGAATTTGCGGTATCCGCAAAAACAGTTTCTGCTCGGGAATATTGCAATTTACACGGCCTTTGGAAGGCTTAAGGAGGAGTACAGCTATGAAGAAGTATGTATGTGATGTCTGCGGATATATTTATGATCCCGCGGAAGGCGATAAGGATGGGGGAATTCAGCCCGGGACTCCCTTTGAATTTCTGCCCGCAGATTGGGTATGCCCCATGTGTGGTGCATCCAAGGATGACTTTTCGCCAGTAGACTGAAACATCCTTTATTGACAAATATATTATCTCAATCTAGGCTGGAGACTGCGGAATGATCTATGGTTGTTTCGCAGTCTTTATTTTTAGGAGAGAATATGCTGTCCCGAGAAGACTTTATTTTTACTATTGGTTATGATGGGCCTGCAGCAATAGTCGACGGGCAGGCTAAACGAAAATTTGCCTCTTTAAGTACCAAGGAGTTGGCGGAAAAAGGTCTTTTTAGAGCCGCCTATAGCTCAGCCATCTATTCTAAGGATCCTGCAGAACTGGATCTCGTGATTGCTGCATACAATGCAGCTGCCCATACTAATTATGACCGTAGCTTTCCCTTTGATAGGCTTTTTGGCGTTTTCCCCGTGGAAGTAAGCAAGGTCGTTGTACTTTAATATTGTAGATCTTGTGCCTTGACCGAGGCAATTCCCTATGGTATTTTACGGAGAAGTCTCTCAATAAGGAAGTAATTCTATGAATACATTTGTTTTCCCGCTCCTGATGGGAGCCCCCGACCAAGCGGCTGGTGCTGGTACCACTGCGTCCCTTATATCAACCTTTGTACCCTTCGGACTGGTGATTCTTATTTTTTATTTTCTGATCATCCGTCCCCAGAACAAAAGGCAGAAGGAAACTGAAAAAATGCTTGCCTCCCTTAAAAAAGGTGACAAGGTTGTGACCATCGGCGGTATTCACGGTGTTATTCAATCCGTCAAGGAAGGAACCGTGGTTGTAAAGGTTGATGATTCAACAAAGATCGAATTCAGCAGAAGCGCTATTGCTTCCGTTGTGGAGAGTGCCAAAGCAGATAAGGCAGCAACAGAAGCGGTTGCAGAAGAAACTAAATAATATTAACTCTAACAGAACATTGGAGCAACGGCATGAGTAAACGGTATCGGTTCTTCATCATCCTTGCCACGGTCGCGATTGCATTTGCATTCCTTTACCCGACCCTGCGCTGGTATTTTATGGTACCCAAAGAGGATCAGACCCTCGCTTTGGGTTCCCGTGAACAGATTAAGTCCTATGCGAACAGAAAAGCACAGGCAGATATAAAGGAATTAAAGGAATTAGCCAGAACGGGAGGATCAATTCCTGAACGGCTTGGATTCCTTATCAAGACTGCAAAGGAAAATTATAAGCTTGCGAAGCTTCCTGTTCCCAGCAAGTGGGATGCGAAGGCCGTTCTAGCGGCTTTTGCGGGAGAGAAAGAGGCTCTTGATGCAATTGAATCCAGATACCGGGATGAAATCCTTGCTCTTAAGGACCTACACCAAAGTGCGGTACAGCTTGGTCTGGATTTGTCCGGCGGTATGAGTGTGGTTATTCAAGCGAACCTGGATTCCCTTAAGGAACGCCTGGGCCGGGACCTGACAGAGGCTGACAAAGAAGATGCTCTGAACCGCGCACTCGAAGTGTTAAACAGCCGTATTGATAAATTTGGCCTTACCGAGCCGGTTATCCGGCGTCAGGGAAATGATCAAATTTATGTTGAAATTCCTGGTGCTGCAGACCCCGAGCGAATTAACTCTATTATTATGGGTAAGGGCCGTTTAGCCTTCCATATTGTGGATGATGAGGCTACTACCGCATTCCGGACCTATTATCGCGAACATCCCAGCAATACCTTTGATGGAGAAGGGAACCTGCTTAATCCGGCGGTTATCCCCGCGGACACCATGGTACGCGGCTATTATAACAAGGATAAGTA
>JAIWNU010000145.1 GCA_020216655.1 Treponema sp.
GCCAGCTCAGGTCATACTTTACCGAACTGTCTAACCCTGCCATGACCACCGCGGTTGCCATGGTACACTCCCGGTTCAGTACCAATACCTTCCCGGCTTGGCCCCTTGCCCAGCCGTTCCGCATTTTAGCCCATAACGGAGAAATCAATACCGTAAAAGGAAACCGTTTTTGGATGGCTGCCCGGGAAGCTCTGCTTCAGCATCCTGTTCTTGGAGATGATCTCAAGGAAATACTGCCGGTGATAGAACCGGATAAAAGCGATTCCGCCAGTTTAGACAATGTGCTAGAGCTTCTAGTTGTTGCAGGCCGGAGCCTGCCCCATGCGCTCATGATGCTCATCCCCGAGTCCTGGAATGACAAAAACCCCATTCCCCAGGAACTTAAGGCCTTTTATGAATATCATGCTTGTATGATGGAACCCTGGGATGGTCCTGCCTCGGTGGTATTCTGTGACGGGCGCTATGTCGGGGGAACCCTGGATCGGAACGGATTGCGGCCTTCCCGTTATACGATTACCAAGGACGGCCTTATTGTTATGGCCAGCGAAACCGGTGTACAGGATTTTAAACCCGAAGACATAGCCCAAAAGGGCCGCTTAAAGCCCGGTAAGCTGCTCCTCGTGGATCTGGAAGAGGGACGCATTATCCCCGATGAAGAGGTCAAAGGCCAAATCGCAAGTCGCAAACCCTATGCAGAATGGGTACGCAAACAGGTGGTCACCCTGGAAAAGCTCCCCGAAATTGCCTTGGGTAAAACGGTTATTCAGCCCTCTGAAGAAAGCACCGTGCTCTTTATGGAGCGCTCCTTTGGATATACCCGGGAAGATCGGGATAACCTGCTCCTCCCTATGGCAGAAAGCGGCCAGGAGCCGACCAGCTCTATGGGTACCGATACGCCTATCGCAGTGTTCTCCGAAAAACCCCAGCGGCCCTATGCATACTTTAAACAGGTATTTGCTCAGGTGACGAATCCTCCCATCGACTCGATCCGGGAAGAGCTTGTTATGACCCTGACCAGTTTTGTGGGTCCCCAGCGCAATCTCCTTGAGGAAACAGAGCAGCATTGCCACCGGCTTAAAATCCTAAATCCTGTAATGACCCTGGCTGACTTTGAGCGGATCAAAGCGTGGCATGATCCGGAATTTAAATACAAGACCCTGGATGCCACGTTCTATGTGCCAAGTATCGGCGCTGCACAGAGCGCAGGCGAGAAGAGCCACCTGGAAAGCGCCTTAGACCGGATTGTGGATGAAGCGGTCAAGGCAGTACAGGCAGGATATTCCCTTATCATCCTTTCTGACCGTGCAGCCTTAGCTGCAGAGGCAAGCCGTTGTGCTATTCCGGCTCTGCTTGCTACCGGTGCGGTCCACCATGGCCTTATTCAGGCAGGACTGCGCATGAAAGCTTCAATAATAGCAGATTCTGCTGATCCAAGAGAGGTTATGCATTTTGCCCTCCTCTTTGGCTATGGGGCAGACCTCATTGTTCCCTATGGAGCCCTGGCATCCATTGCTGCCATTTGCCGATCCAGCGATGCAGAACGGGCAGGGGACTATGAACACGCGGAGAAGAATTATCTCAAGGGTATCCAAAAGGCTATCCTTAAAATAATGAGTAAAATGGGTACCAGTACCCTGAGGTCTTACCGAGGAGCCCAGATATTCGAAGCGATTGGTCTCGGTCCTGAGGTAATCGAAAAATGTTTCCGGGGCACCACGAGCCGAATCGGCGGCGTTGGTTTCTCGGAACTCCAAGCTGAAGCGGTTGCCCGTTATCGTGAAGCCCGTTCCGCCTATGAAAACCAGCAGGGCTCTACCCCCACGGTATTCGAAAGTCTTTTGGATGGAGATGGCCAGTATCGGTGGCGGAAATTCGGCGAAAAGCACGCCTGGAATCCGGAAACCATTTATCTTCTCCAGTGGGCGACCCGTTCGGGTGACTATAAAAAGTTTAAAGAGTTTACATCCAAGGTTGATGAACTGAACCGCAGTCCCCATGTGCTCCGGGGGCTCATGGACTTCGCCGAACCCGGTACCGTTAAAGGGGCTCCCACAGGGCCGGTGCCGCTGGAAGAAGTGGAAAGCGTCGAATCTATCATGAGGCGCTTTACCACCGGAGCCATGTCCTTTGGTTCTATTTCCAAGGAAGCCCACGAAACAATAGCCATCGCCATGAACTCGATCCATGGCAGGTCCAACAGCGGCGAAGGTGGAGAGGATCCTGAGCGCTTTAAGGTTCGCCCCGACGGCACATGGGCCCGGAGTGCTATTAAGCAGGTCGCTTCCGCCCGATTTGGTGTTACCAGTGAGTACCTGGCTAACGCGGAAGAAATCCAGATTAAGATCGCCCAGGGAGCCAAGCCCGGTGAGGGCGGCCAGCTGCCGGGCCACAAGGTTGATGCGATTATCGCCAAGACCAGGCACTCGACCCCGGGTGTAACCCTGATAAGCCCGCCGCCCCACCACGATATTTATTCAATCGAAGATCTGGCGGAATTGATTTTTGACCTTAAAAACGCAAATCCCACCGCCCGGATCAGCGTAAAGCTCGTATCCGAAAGCGGTGTCGGAACCATTGCGGCGGGCGTTGCCAAGGCCCATGCGGACAATATTCTTATTTCCGGCTACGACGGCGGTACCGGCGCAAGCCCCCAGAGCTCAATCCGCCATGCGGGGCTTCCCTGGGAGCTTGGGCTTTCCGAAACCCACCAGACCCTGGTTCTGAATGGACTGCGGGGCCGGGTCAAGCTGATGACCGACGGTCAGCTGAAAAGCGGCCGGGACATTGTGATTGCGGGGCTCCTCGGTGCTGAAGAATTCGGTTTTGGAACCGCGACCCTCATTGTTATGGGTTGTGTCATGATGCGCAAGTGTCATGAAAATACCTGCCCCATGGGAGTCGCTACTCAAGACCCGGATCTGCGCAAGAAGTTTAATGGCAAGAGCGAATACCTCATCAATTTCTTCCGTTTCCTTGCTATGGAAACCAGAGAGATTATGGCTTCCTTGGGCTTCAGAACCTTTGATGAACTGGTAGGCCGCACCGATCTACTGGTGCAGCGGAAGGTGGATAAGTTCAAAGTGAATACGGTCAACCTTAAGGATCTTTTAACTAAGGTTGAGGGGCCCAAAGATATCGAAGGCGGAGAAGCGACCCACTGTGTTCAGCATCAAATCCACAAAATTGATGATGTGCTGGATAAAAAGCTCATCGAGCGTTGTTTCGCCGCTTTGGATAAAAAGGTGCCTACGGCACTGGAGTTTCCCATTCACAACACGGACCGGGCTGTGGGTGCCATGCTTTCCTATGAGGTATCCAAGCGCTTTGGTTCCCAGGGGCTTCCTGAAAACTTCGTAACCGTTGACTTTGCTGGTTCCGCAGGCCAGAGCTTTGGGGCATTCTTGGCTCCGGGTATTACCTTTAGGCTTGCAGGAGATGCAAACGACTATCTGGGCAAGGGCCTTTCCGGCGGCCGTATCGTTGTGGCTCCTCCGGCAGGATCCACCTTTAAGACCAACGAGAATATTATTGTAGGAAACACGGTCCTTTATGGTGCTACTTCAGGGGAGCTCTATGTGGCAGGCGTTGCGGGTGAACGATTCTGCGTCCGTAACTCCGGTGCACTGGCAGTGGTAGAAGGTACCGGTGACCATGGGGCCGAATATATGACCGGAGGCCGCTTAGTAGTTCTCGGCAGGGTAGGCCGAAACTTTGCAGCCGGTATGTCCGGCGGTATCGCCTATGTGCTAGACCGGGACGGAGATTTTGAGTATTTCCTTAACAAGGGGATGGTAGAGCTTTCCCGGCTCGATAACGAAGAGGACGAAAACTTTGTCAAAGACATGATTCGCAAACATGTATACTGGACCGGCAGCGAATACGGCAGGAGCATCCTTGATGCATGGCAGGAATATAAAACCTACTTTATTAAGGTACTGCCACTGGAATACAAGCGGGCGCTCCAGCAGATGAAACTGGCGGAACTGGATCGAAGACTCTACGAAGTCCGGGAACAAGAAGACATTACGGTGAGGGCATAACATGGGTGATCCAAAGGGATTTCTTAAGATACAACGTAAAGTTGCCGGCTATCGGCCGGTAGAAGAGCGGATAAATGACTACAGCGAAGTGGAGCTCCAGCTGCCTGATGAAGAACGGCGGCTCCAGGCTTCCCGCTGTATGGATTGCGGTGTGCCCTTTTGTCACTGGGCATGTCCGGTATCGAATATCATGCCCGAATGGCAGGATAGACTGTATCGGGGCGATTGGGCAGGAGCATGGGCAATACTGGAAAATACCAACCCCTTCCCGGAATTTACCGGCCGGGTTTGTCCTGCTCCCTGCGAAGCATCCTGTGTACTCGGTGCAAATGACGAACCGGTTACGATCAGGCAGAATGAACTCGCGGTTATCGAAAAGGCCTATGAACTGGGGCTGGTGGTTCCTCGGCCGCCAAAAAAACGAAATGGCAAAAAGGTTGCCATTGTTGGCGGCGGGCCCGCAGGGCTTTCAGCTGCCTATTACCTGAATCGGGCAGGCTTTTCCGTTACAGTCTATGAAGCTGATAGAACCTTAGGTGGATACCTCCGTTACGGTATTCCCGACTTTAAGCTGAACAAGGGTTTTATCGACCGGCGCATTGCTATTATGGAAGCCGAGGGCATAGTCTTTAAAACTAACCATCGGGTTGGTTCCGCCCGGTATGGTTTCGGAACTGCCGGTACCGATGCGGTACTTGTGAATGCAAAGGATTTAGAGCGGGACTTTGATTTAGTGCTTCTGACAATTGGTGCTCGTGATCCCCGGGATCTTACCGCTCCGGGCCGGGAACTCAAGGGAATAGTCCAGGCTTTGGATTATCTAGCTCTGCAAAACCGTTCCTGCGCCCAAGAAGCCTGCGAAGATGGAATTGAGCCGATTACTGCCTTCGGTAAACGGGTGGTTGTTATAGGAGGCGGTGATACCGGGGCTGACTGTGTTGGTACTGCGAACAGGCAAGGAGCTATTCGGGTTACCCAGATTGAAGTACTCCCCAAACCGCCTGAGCATCGGCCTGCCAATGAACCCTGGCCGCTCTGGCCCAAGGTACTCAAAACGTCCAGTTCCCACCTGGAAGGCTGTGAACGGCTCTGGTCAGTCAATACAAAGGCCTTTATTGGCCGAAACGGACAGGTCGAGGCCATTCAGGCCTGCCGGGTTGAATGGACCGAAAATAACGGCCGCTGGAGTATGGCTGAGGTTCCGGGCTCCGATTTTGAAATTGGTGCAGATCTGGTATTGCTTGCCATGGGCTTTACCCATGTGGTGCAGGATGGAATCGTAAAGGATCTGGGTCTTGAATTGGATGAGCGGGGTAATATCCGGACTCGGGGTACCTTCCATACCTCCAATCCAAAGGTGTGGGCCGCAGGGGATTCCCGCAACGGCGCGAGCCTAGTTGTCCGTGCTATTGCCGATGGTCGTGCCGCCGCCGAAGCTATGATAAAAAACCTGGGTTAATGAGGTTCTTTTAAAACTCAGAGAGTTTTGAAATAGGCTCAGCTCATTATAAAAGGGGTTTCAGGCTCGATCCTGAAACCCCTTAATTTTTCGCAGGATTTTAGAATGAAAGTTTTCCGCCGATAGTAAGCGCCAGGGTCGCAAGGTAATTGGCTGTATCCTTCTCGGTCGATTGGGTCCAGAATTCGTTCGGATACTGAGAAACCCCTGCGGCGGATCCGCCGATAAACCTGAGGTTTACAAAACTTTCGAGTTCTGGGCGAAGCTGTACACCGGCCCGCACTGAAGCGTCCAGAAGGGAACCTTCAAAATTAAAATCGGCCCCGTTAATAAATGCGCTGGAAGCGTAAATACCGGTCATGTCAAAGCCTGCATAGAGCCAATCGGTAATTGGGAATTTACCGCTAAGAGCGAGGGCAGGCACGAGTCCCAGATTCTGCGATACTGCCCGCTTAGATCCATCAACAGAAGTAAACCTGATCGATGCGTTGCGGAACTGGAGTGCACCGCCTAAGGATAGCTCCGCAGGTCCAGGCAGGAGGTCATACAGATAGGTGAAGCGGTAGAAAGGGAAACTGTAGGTTATGTTGACCACATCGTTTGGACCGAAGGTAACCGTATCGATAGTAAAGGCACTCCTGGCGGTTATTTCGGTAGCCAGTTCGAGGCTTTGGTACAGGAAACGGACCTGATGCTGGTCATACAATGAGAGCGAAGCTGTAATCCGTTCAAAGGGGAAGAGAATTTCCTGCCCCCCTTGGTTCACAAAATTAAAGTTAGTTCCGTTCGCACCAACCCGATAAGTATGATAAAGCACCTTGAGGGCCCCCGATTCGGCTTCAAAGTTAACCTTGAGGGGCTTTTCTTGAGCAAAACTGAACACAGACAGGACTAGAAATAAAAGCGATACACTAAAACGTTTCATAGATCCTCCATGGGTTTAATATACTTATAAAGGATCAAAAATGCGAATAATTATGACTTTTCAAACCTCGGTTTCATCAGGGGCCGGTTTTTTTTGTTCTTTCAAGGCTGCAGCCGCTTCGTCCCGGGCAAGCTTGCGATTATAAAGCAGAATTCCCAGAGCGCCAATGACGATAAAATCAAAAAAGGTTTTTTCCAGGGCCGGATCAACGGTAAATCCAATAAATTGTTTCGCTACTGCGTAAAGGATCATGGCGATCCCAAGGCCAGCGATAATCCACAATAATAAGGTTCGACTCAGTTTCATGGCTATAACATAGCAGATTCAATCTTTTTCGGTAAGCCTTTTCATCATTGACCGGCATGGGGTATACCGGGTAAAAGAGAGTATGGATCATATATCAGACATACGGGCAGTCGCCATCGATTTGGACGGAACAACCCTGCGTTCCGACGGAACCATGGGTGAGTTTACCCAGAATACTCTTAAACTGTGCCGCGATAAGGAGATACAGGTGATACTTTGCACCGGACGCAGCCCTGCCGCGGCGGAGCCTTTTCGGTATCTGCTCAATATTACAGGCCCCATGGTTTATTATAACGGAGCGGCGGTCATCGATATGCCCAATGGTACGTTACGGGCAGGAAGTCTTGTACCCCCGGATATCATTCAGGGCTGCGTGGATATAGCTTTACAGCGTGATATTCATTTTCATTCCTTTTTACCCGGTGATTGGCTCGTGTACCAAAAGGAACGGGCAGAAACTGCGTTGTATGAGAGCCGGACCGGATTAAGGGGCCGTGTGGTCGATATGAAGGCCCTCTTTGGTTACGGGGATGGCAAGCAGACCGGTGCAATTAAGGGCATGTTTATTGCTGATCCGGCTATTTTGGACGAGGTGGAAAAGGAACTGGACAATCGGTTCGATGGCCGCATTTATAGGGCCCGGAGCCATAACAATTATTTAGAAGTGATGGCCGCTGGGGTTTCCAAAGGACAGGGCCTTTCGGTAGCCCTGCAATTACGGGGAATACCCTCTGAAGCGGCGATAGCCTTTGGGGACGCGGAAAACGATCTTCCCATGGCGGATGTGGTATCACATTTTTATGCCCCCGCCAACGCGATTGAACCGGTGCGGATGCGGTCTTATGCGGTGGTAGAATCGAACGACGATGAAGGGCCGGCCCGCTTTCTCTGGAAATTGCTCGAGGAATAGCTTAATATTTAAAAACAAGGATTAAACATGACTGGCTGGCTCATTGCAGTAATCTATGGTGTCCGCGCCTTATTGGGCTCACTGTTTCAGATTGGTCCCTTTTGGTTAAGCATAGCGGCCGGGATACTCGCCGGATCTCAATCATTGGTTACGGCGGTCTTATCGCGGGGGTCTGCGAAAGCGAGGATGACAAAGGTGATGCAGAACCTGATTGACCTTGCATCCTGGGTGCTGCTCTCAGCTTTTTTCGGGCTTGATGCCTCTATGAGCGGTTCTTCATTATTTTCACCCTGGGCCCTTCTCATTGTTGCGCCCATCGTGCTGAATCCCTGCGAAGCCGGTCCTTTTTCACTATTTGCTGCCGTTCTTCCTGCTGCTTTGGGCATCGCTGATGCTGCCGGAGCCTTTTCCGGCGGCAGTCCCCGCTATGGTATCTTTATTTCTGTCTTAGCCGGTTTTGCACTTGGTTCTGTTGCGCGGATGAAGGGGCTCAAGCGGAGGGCAGAACTCGACCTTGCTTTGGCAAATCAACAGGATCGGGAACGCAAAATATTGCAGCTTAAAGATGCAGAAGTAGAGATTGCTGCGCGGATCCAACGGACCCTGCTCGTAGATCAAACCGAAGAAGGACCTAAGGAAATTAAGCTAGATGCCATTACGGTGGCCTCCAACGCGGTGGACGGCGATTTTTATGGCCTTATTCCCTATAGTCCAAGCGAAATTGATGTGCTGGTGGGAGATGTGATGGGCAAAGGTGTTCCCGCAGCCCTGGTTGGCGCTGCCCTTAAAGGGGCCTTTCTGCGGCAGGCCTTACGGCTTATCGTGGAACATCAAGGGCGTCTTCCTACTCCGGGAGAGCTTGTTACCGCTGTACATGGATCTATTGTGGACCAACTCATGGACCTGGACCGGTTTGCAACCCTTCAGTATATTCGCTTTAATACTAAAAAACTCACCATGACCTATGTGGATTGCGGGCACACCCCCTTTATTCACTACGATGCAAGTCTTGGGGTCTGTTGGGTTCTTAAGGGTACCAACCTTCCGATTGGTTTTACCGATGAACAGGTGTACCATTCCTATGAAATACCCCTTTCGCCGGCGGACCGTCTGCTTTTTTATTCCGATGGAATCAGCGAAGCAAGCAATGAAAAGAAAGAACTCTTCGGGGAATGGCGGCTTGCGGACATTTTACGGCAGAACGCCTATTTAGAACCACGGGAACTCCTGCGACGGATATTGAATACTGCTATGTTTTTTGCCTCCGCTGAAGGATTTAGAGATGATGTTACCTGTATTGCGGTAGCAATGGATCCCAAAGCTCGGTCAGAAATTAAAAAGTCACGGGAATTTTCCTGCGAGATGCAAAGCCTCGCGGGGGTCCGTTCATTCATCAACCTGGTGCTTCCTGAGAATCTTGAAACTGCCAGAAAGACTGCAATTACTGAATCGGTACTGGAAGCGACTGAGCGGGTGCTGCAGCACCTCAAAGCGATCCAAACAGATAAACCCAAGCCTGTCATGGTCGCGTGGGAAGAAGCAGGAGAACTATGCGCTGGCGCAGTGTACGAGAAGGGCGCACAAGAAACAACCGATAAGCTTCCCGCTGAGGCTGATGAACTGGAAGAACTGCCGGGAAATGATTCCCTGCCCACACTTATGGCTTATCGATTGGAATACCGCAGTACCGATACATGGATCAGCATCCGTATTTTGTACCATGGAGCAGCCTTACCCCAACAGCGAGGAAAAGCACTGGATATCTGCAAAGCACACAAACCTGATTCAGTCTATGTAGCCCAAGGGCAGGATAACCTTGCTATGGTAGGGTTGGTCTTTTATATGTAGGTTTGACAAAAACCGCAAAATATGCCATGGTTCCGTATGCAAGCCCGCAGCATTTTTCAGAATATATCCCCTATAGATCATCGATATTCTCTTTCGGAAAAAAATCTTTTTGACGCCCTTGTTCCCTGGATTTCGGAGGAAGCGGCGGTTTCTTCCTGCGTCAAGGCGGAGATTGCCCTGGTTAAGGCCCACCTGACCCTCCGAGGTCAGGATACCCAGGAGATGTTAACAGCCCTGAAAAAGGCCGAAGCCTCCATTGACCCAGAAATGGTATATGCGGAGGAAGAAAAAACCCGCCATAACATTCGTGCGTTAGTAAACGTACTCAAAAAAGCGGTACCCGAAGCGGTGGCCCCTTTGGTGCACCTGGGAGCTACCAGTGTGGACATCCTGGATACGGCCCTGGCCTACCGGATGAAAGGGGTGACGCGTCAGGTGGTGCTGCCTCTTCTCAAAAAACTGGAGCTCGCTCTCTGTGATTTGGTAGACCGGGAGGCCGAAACTCCCCAGGTTGGCCGGACCCATGGGCAGCATGCGGTTCCTATAACCGTGGGTTTTGCCCTTTCCGAATACGTTTCCCGTCTCGGAAAGTCAATTTTAGAAATTGATGAACGTTCAAAACAACTTAAAGGAAAGTTAGCCGGTGCGGTGGGCGCCTATAATGCCACGAGCGTTCTCATTAAGGACCCTGAAGCTCTTGAACGGCTTTATCTTTCTGAGCTGGGCCTTGAGCCCTCAGAGCATTCTACCCAGCTCGTAGAACCCGAATACCTCTTGAGGCTCCTTTTAGAATTTAATGTGGCCTTCGGTATTATTGCAAACCTGGCGGACGACCTGCGAAATCTGCAGCGGACTGAAATCGGAGAATTGCGGGAAAACTTTGGTGCTGATCAGGTGGGTTCCTCTACTATGCCACAGAAACGGAACCCCTGGAATTCGGAACATGTGAAAAGCCTCTGGAAGGCCTTTAGTCCCCGGGTCATGACCTTCTTTATGGACCAAATCAGCGAACACCAGCGGGATCTTACCAATTCGGCAAGCCAGCGTTTTGTGGCTGACTATGTGGCAGGCTTCTGCCAGGCCGTAGAGCGGATGACCTCCGTAGTTCAGGGCCTTGGTGTGGATCGGGAACGGCTCATGTACAACTTGCGGGGCGGCCCCGGCAGCGAAGCCGGAAAGCCCGGCGAAGCAGGGCAAGCGGTCCGCGCCGGCCAAGGTTCCGGAATCGTCGGCGGCGTCCTTGCAGAACCGGCTTATATACTCCTCGCAGAAACCGGCGTTTCCGATGCTCACGAAGTTATCCGCCGAATTACCCTTAAAGCCGAACAGCAGGCTCTTACTTTTGCAGAAGCCCTGGAACAGGAGCCAGAGATTCTTGCCCGCATCGGAGGCAAGATGGCCGAGCTCGGCCTAGTGCCCTCTGCCGCAGATGCCCTGTTCTTTTTCCGCCAGCCCGAGCGGTACTGCGGCCTAGCGGTTAAAAAGGCCAGGACGCTTGCGGCCAAATACCGCCGGCTCATGTCCGAATAACTATGGAATAATGGCGCCCCTGTGGGCGCCTTTTTTGTATACCGGGCCCTGAGGGGCTCCGTACCTGTGTTTACCGAAAGGAGAATGAAACCATGTTTAGGGAAGCCTATTCCTACGATGACGTGTTGTTGGTCCCCGCATACTCGGAAGTCCTGCCGAAAGAATGCGATGTCAGGACCACCCTCTGCGCTGATATCAAACTGAATGTCCCGATTATTTCCGCTGCCATGGACACGGTCACCGAAGAGCGGCTTGCCATCGCCATTGCGTTGGAAGGGGGAGCCGGGGTTATTCATCGGAACCTAAAACCTGAAGTCCAAGCTCAGCAGGTGGCCAATGTAAAGCGGTACCTCAATTGGGTTATCGATGCGCCGGTGACGGTTACCTCAGACGCTACCATCCGGGACGTTAAGGCCCTGATGGATAAATACCGGGTTTCGGGCATGCCGGTCCTCGATGCGGACCAGCGTCTTGTGGGTATTATTACCGGACGGGACCTGCGGTTCTGCCGGGACGATTCCCTCTCTGTTAAGGATGTAATGACCAAGGAACCCGTGGTGGAACAGGGTGATCCATCCCCCGCCAGCGCCCGGGAAAAATTCGACAGGCACCGGATCGAAAAACTCCCCGTGGTAGATGCCCAGGGGCGCCTTACGGGTCTTATCACCGTAAAGGATATGGAAAAACATGAACGCTTTCCCCGGGCAGCCCTGGACAAGTCGGGCCGGCTCATCGTCGGTGCTGCCGTATCTCCCCAGGATTACGATGTCCGCTGTCCCCTCCTTAAGCAGGCCCGGGTAGACTTTGTGGTCCTTGATACAGCTCATGGGGACACAAAAAGCGTCCAGGACGCGGTCCGGGGCATAAAGGCAAAATATGGGATTCCCGTCATCGGCGGGAATGTGGCTACCAAAGAGGGAACCCGGCGCCTCATCGATGCAGGAGCCGACGCAGTCAAGGTCGGTATCGGGCCCGGTTCCATCTGTACTACCCGGATTGTGGCCGGCGTCGGGGTTCCCCAGTTTACCGCCGTGTACGACTGCGCCGAGGAAGCGGCCAAGTCTGGCATCCCGGTCATTGCCGACGGTGGCATTAAGTTTTCCGGGGATATTACCAAGGCTATCGCCGCGGGCGCCTCGGTTGTTATGATTGGGAACCTTTTTGCGGGACTTAAGGAAGCCCCCGGCCGGGAAATTATTTTCGACGGCCGGATCTACAAGGAATACCGTGGTATGGGAAGCCTCGGGGCTATCGCAGAAGGTTCAGGGGACCGGTACCAGATTGGCAAGGATGAGACCCCAGTCCCCGAGGGGATCGAAGGCCGGGTGCCCTACAAGGGCGAGCTGCGCCATTTCCTGCACCAGCTGGTGGCGGGCCTTAAAAAAGGCATGGGCTACTGTGGCACAAAATCTATAGAAGAGTTGAAGACTTACCGTAATTTCGTTAAGATAACCGCCGCAGGCCTCCGGGAAAGTCATGCCCACGATGTAACCATAACCCAGGAAGCGCCGAATTATTCCCGTTCCTAGGAGAAACCCATGAATGTAGTCGTTATCGGAGCCCAATGGGGCGACGAAGGCAAGGGCAAAATTGTCGATTACCTTGCCAGGGAAGCCCAGATTATTGTCCGCTATTCTGGCGGAGCCAATGCGGGCCACACCATCGTGATCGGTGCGGAACAGTACGCGCTGCATCTTATTCCCTCAGGAATCCTGTATCCAGACAAGATAGTCGTCCTCGGAGCGGGTATGGTTATCGATCCTAAGGCCCTCTTTGCGGAATTGGAAATGCTCAAGAGCCGGGGCATCGATACCACAGGCCGGGTCTTTATTTCTGACCGGGCACACCTGGTTCTTCCCCGGTATATCGAAATTGATAAAGAACGGGATAGGGCCCGCAAAAAGCCCATCGGAACCACCGGCCGGGGCATCGGTATAACCTATGCGATGAAGGCAGAGCGGGACAGCATCCGCATTGCTGACCTTGACTGGAAAGACAAGATTGATGAACTTGAACCGGCAGACCGGGACTTTCTGGCCGAGTATCATGACCGCTTGAAAGCTATGGCTATCGATCTTACCTCATTCCTCGCGGGGCATAAAAACGCCCAGATCCTGTTCGAAGGCGCCCAAGGGACCCTTTTAGACCTGGATCTCGGAACCTATCCCTACGTCTCAAGCGGCATGTCCTGTGCCGCAGGGGCGGCCATCGGCGGCTGCATCGGACCGCGGAACCTGGATAAGATTCTCGGTGTCTTTAAGGCCTATTCCACCCGGGTTGGTAACGGCCCCTTCCCCAGCGAGTTCGATCCCGAAGGGGAGGGGGAACTGGAACACTATGTCCGAGAAACGGGCCGTGAGTACGGGGTAACCACCGGCCGGCCCCGCCGCTGCGGCTACCTGGACCTGGTAGCCCTCCGCTATGCCTGCAGGACGAATTCTATCGATTCCCTTGTTATGACCCACCTGGACGTGTACGACACCATGGAAGAGATAAAAGCCTGTGTGGCCTACCGTATCGGGGAGCGGGTTGTGGAAGATTTCCCTGCATCCATCGAAGACCTTAACAAGGCGGAGCCCATACTCCGCAGTTTCCCCGGATGGAAACAGTCCCTTAAAAATGCCCGCACCTACGAAGAACTGCATGAAAATGCCCGTCACTATATAGAGTTTATTGAGCGGTACTGTGAAACCGAGGTCGGGATTGTGTCGGTCGGCTATGACCGCTCTGAAACCATTATCAGGAAAAGCCCGTGGACAAAATAGTCATCCTCGATTTCGGCAGCCAGACCACCCAGCTCATCGGCCGCCGTATCCGGGAGTTTGGTGTCTATACCGACATCGTGCCGGGGGATGCCCCCCTTACCTGTACGGTTCTGGACGGAGCCAAGGGCATCATCCTGTCCGGCTCCCCTTCGTCGGTGTACGATGAAGGGGCCCCCGTGCCTGATCCGGCGGTGTATACCACGGGCCTTCCCATCTTAGGCATTTGCTACGGACTGCAGCGAATGACCGCTGACCACGGGGGCCGTGTGGAGCCCCTGCCTGAACGGGAGTACGGCGGCGTCAAGGTGACCCTGGATACGGCCGCTGTCACAGCGGACGCCTCCGCCGCGGCCGCGGCCGCCGCGGGCTCTGCCAGCTCTGCCGGCGCCGGCACCGGCGCTGCCAGTGCCAGCGGTCTAAACACCAGCTTAAGCGCCGGTAAGGCCGCGGCCTTTCTCGCGGGCTTCCCCGGCGGCGGCGCAGGAAACAGTGGTACTGCCGGGGCCGGCGGCGCAGTTA
>JAIWNU010000146.1 GCA_020216655.1 Treponema sp.
TTTGCTGATGTGGCTGGTCAAGAAGAAGCAAAATACGAACTCCAAGAAGTGGTTGCGTTCCTTAAAAATCCGCAGAAGTTTACCAAAATGGGCGCCAAAATTCCCAAGGGTGTGCTCCTTGTCGGAATGCCTGGTACCGGAAAGACCTTATTGGCCAAGGCGGTAGCCGGAGAAGCGGGGGTAGCCTTTTTTCACATGTCTGGTTCGGATTTTGTGGAAATGTTTGTCGGTGTCGGTGCAAGCCGGGTTCGGGACCTGTTTGAACAGGGCCGCAGAAGCGCCCCCTGTATTATTTTTATTGATGAACTTGATGCGGTAGGCCGCACCCGTGGGGCCGGTTATGGCGGCGGTCATGACGAGCGGGAACAGACACTGAACCAAATGCTCGTAGAAATGGATGGTTTTGATTCCAAAGATGGGGTCATTATTCTTGCCGCTACAAACCGCCCCGATGTCCTTGATCCGGCGCTTCTGCGGCCCGGCCGCTTTGACCGTCAGGTAGTGGTGGCCATGCCGGATATAAAAGAACGGGAAGCTATATTCCGTATACATGCGAGCAAGGTACCCCTTGGTTCGGATGTAGATTTCTCACGGCTTGCCCGGGCGACTCCCGGTACGAGCGGCGCTGATATTGCAAATTTGGTGAACGAAGCAGCCCTTTTTGCAGCCCGAAAGGATAAGGCAGTTGTGGAAATGGCAGATTTCGAAGAAGCAAGGGATAAAATTCTTATGGGCGTGGCTCGAAAATCCCTTGTTATGTCCGAACGGGAACGGCGAATGACAGCGATTCACGAATCCGGCCATGCACTGCTGCATTATTATCTCAAGAATGCTGATCCATTGCATAAGGTTACCATTGTACCCCATGGCCGGGCCCTGGGTATGGCCATGTCATTGCCTGAAGAAGACACCTACAGCAGAACCCGCGGCTGGATAGAGGATAGAATTACTATCATGTATGGCGGCTGGGCTGCCGAAAAATTGATATATAACGAAACAACCACAGGAACTAAGCAGGATATACAGCAAGCCACCGATTTAGCCCGCCGGATGGTATGCGAATGGGGTATGGCCGAAGATATCGGGCCTATTTCCTTTGGACAAGAAGAGGAGCCCATATTTATCGGTAAAGAGATAGCCCGTCACAAGGATTACTCGGAAGATACAGCCCAGAAAATCGATAAGGCTATCCGGACCGTACTGGCAAGGTCGATAGAAACGGCTCAGACTATCTTGCACCGGGAACGGGAAAAACTGGAACGGCTCGCGGATTCCTTAATGGCCAGGGAAACCCTTTCTGATGAAGAAGTCAGAGAGCTCTTAGGTCTTCCCCCACGGCAGCCAACCAATTTTGAGGGGGCCATGGTCCAAACTGAATAGGAGTGTTTATGAGAGGAAGGTCCATATTGGCAGGAGTAGTAATTGTTATTATCAATTTTTTGTCCAGCCTTCCTCTCTACGCTCAAATTGATGAGTTTCCCCTCGCACAGCAATATGTGGAAGGGGCTATAAAGGCTATTCATGAAGGCCGATGGCAGGATGCAGAAACAATCCTCGAAAGCGGATATGATTTTGCATCCGCGTCTTCCGATTTATCCTATCTTATGGCCCTTGTTCGTTTGCAGCTTGCAGGGCCCATTGGTTCGGTGCTGGAATCGATACGGCAGGCCAAAATGACTGACCGATGGCACCGATATTCGGCAGAGTCCGCTTCTTTTTTAGAGGCCCAAACACTCATTGTCCTGCGGCAATTTGATCAGGCCCAACAAATACTCAAATCACTTTCTACCTCTGCAGATGTAGTATATCTGCAATTAAAAATCCTCGCTTTGCGCAATGCTCAGGGTGAGTTTTCTCAGCTATTCTCAAAAGCGGTACTATTATATCCATTGGATCCACGATTTGCAGCCCTTTATTTCAGCTACATGAAAGATAAGGTTCCCTCCTCTCAGGATACCAAAGTTATTCCTCTTCTTTTAAGCCGCTTACCCGCCCTGCAAAAGGCAGATCCCTTATTGTCAATTTTAGCTGTTCCTTTTATTCAGGATACTGCTGAAAAGCGACGTATCCTCGAAGCCTATCGTGCCCTTGGAAACGACATGCTTCCTGTGCTTCCTCTCGCCTTGGATCTAGGCGTTATAGATGAAAAAAATGCAATCCTAGAACTATTTCGTTATAAAACTCTGAATACATCGCTGGTGCGGCGTGTTTGGTCCCTGTTGCGGACAAATGAGAGCCGACAGATCTTTTCGCAGCAACTTTCAGTGTTTTCGGGGACTATGACCGAGGATTCTGACTCTGATGGCATCCCAGAGGTAGAGGTCGGCTATAGTAATGGCAAGCTCAGCACCTATCAATATGATGCGAATCAGGATCGCATTCCTGAAATTAAAGTGTTATTTGAACAGGGACTCCCCAAAGAAGGCCATATAGCTCCCTTTGAAGGAACCCTAGATGTCCAGGTTTTCTGGGATTCCTATCCTGTTGTGGAAAAGTTTACTGCCGGGGATCTTACCTACATACCTGCGCCGTCTAGCTTTAACTATGCACCCTTTACATTAAAGGCTCTCGTTGGTTCCTATCCCGATGTATCGGTTCTTTTCCCGGAACGGGAATCCTTTGTACCTCGGCTTACAGAAAGGGCTCTCATCTCTTTTGCTGCAAAAATTATTCGGCCAGGTACAATCGCAAATGACGCGATAGAAACGATAGAGTTGAGCAATGGCATTCCCCTCCGTGCCGTCGAAACACAAAAAGGCCGCATTGTTTCTATACTCGAGTTCTCGCTGGGAAAGCCTACACTGCAGCGTCTCGATATGGATCTGGATGGCAGGATGGAAACGATACGGCGTTTTCCATCCACCATAGGAATTGTAGATTCACTTAATGGGCTCGACTATCGGAATAAATTTGTGGTTGTTGAAAGTGACTGGGACGGAGATGGAATTTATGAATACAAGGAACGGGTTCGCTAAAAAATCCCTGTAACCTCCGCATCTATGAAAGGATTTATTTGATACTATGTCTTTAAAGAAAATAAGCTGGTGGCTTTTACCTCTTTTGGTGTTTCTCTTTGTATCCTGCGTATCCGCATCGCATCGTCTTGAGCCTCCCCGTTTTGCTATGGAACTCAGATTTTCAGATCTTGAGCGGCTTACAGAAGCGGAGCCGACACAGGCTATACATGCAATTCAAGTTTTTAAGGAGCGGTATCCCGCTCTCGATGCGCAACAGACAGAACAGCTTGATACACTGTACCACCGTGCTTGTAAAAATATGATTGCAAAGACCCGTGAAGCAATAGCTGCAAAGCAGTGGACCAAAGCTCGATCCTTGCTCCGTTCATTGGCTGTATTGGGCTTAGTTCAGGAATTTCCCGAAATCTCGGAGGGCAAAATCCTTATGTTACAAGCGGAGGATTTTCTTTCCGGGGGTAAAAACTTAGAAGCCTTTCTTGCATTATTGCAGGCAGCCCAATCTGGTATCGTTGTAGATCCGGATAGGGCATTGCCTTTTTTTAAAAGGGCAATAGAACTCAATCTGAGACCCCTCGCACTATACATTTATCAATTGGCTTTACAGTCTGATTCGCGGGTGCAGGATTCAGAAAAAAGCTATTTGTGGGGGCGGGACAGCACCGCGGAAATGATTCGGGGCGTTGCCACAGTTCTCGTGGACCGGGGTATCAGGATAGAAAAGGGCCGTTCCTATGCGGACCGTGTGCTCGGCTCGGCATTTTTTATTGATAAAAGCGGGCTGCTTATTACTAATTATCATGTCATAGCCAGCGAGGTTGATCCTAAATACAACGGGATTTCCCGTATGTTTATCCGTATGGGGGATGCTTCCAGCCCCAAAATTCCTGCCAAAGTGATTGGCTGGGACCCAATAATGGACCTGGCGGTTATCAAGGCCGAAATTGTGCCCGAATATGTGTTCTCTGTCATAGGCTCCGATACGGCCCAGGTTGGTGAAAAAGTGTATGCCATTGGGTCTCCAGCGGGCCTTGAAAAAACGGTTACCTCAGGCATTATTTCCGCCCTTAACCGGCGTCTCTTGCAGCTTGGTGATGTCATCCAACTGGATGCGGCGGTCAATCACGGAAACTCTGGCGGCCCTGTGGTAAATGAACAAGGGAATCTGCTTGGCGTTGTATTTGCCGGGATTGAACAATTCCAGGGGATTAATTTTGCAGTCCCTGTCCAGCGCCTGGTTTCGGCTCTTCCAGCGCTTCTTGCCGGCGGGGAGGTAGAGCGGCCATGGTTAGGCCTCGTTTTGAGCGAGGACCGTTACGGGGTAAATGTCTTATATGTAGCACCGAATACTCCTGCATTTGAGCAAAATATACCCGTGGAGACTAGTCTCAAGCGGCTCAATGGGCGCGCCCTCTCAGATCTGCACGGCAATCCTATAGCTGCATTGCAAGACCAGTTATTGCTCTGTCAAAGCGGGGAGCTTGTTTCTCTTGAAACAACCGATGGACGGCAAAGGCTTTTAGCACTGGCGAAGCGCCCCATAAAACCATTAATTGATGCCATCAAATTAGATACAAAAGAGCGTCTTACCGCGCCTCTTTTTGGAATGCTTCTTTCTCCGGGTTTTGGTTCTGCCATAGCCCCCCAATATCAAATTAAAAAAATAGTGCGGGGATCCATTGCTGATGAGAGCGGCCTCTCAGAAAATGACCCCCTGACCATTCAGGGATTTTCTGTGGACGAAAAACAAGGTCTAGTCTCTATAGATATTTCAATTAAAAAACGAAAAATGGGGTATTTGGAAGTCATGATGCGGCTTTATGGATCCCTAGAAATCACAGATACGTTGTAAATATAAGGGATTGCATTATTCTGAAGCTCCTCTATACTAGAAGTATGACACAAGATCGTTCGAGCAAGGAATCGGCTCATGCCTATCAAATGGCATGGAATGGATCCTTATCAATTGAACAGGCTCAGAATCTGTATCTGGATCTCGTGAAAGCATTCGCGCAGAGCCAGCATGTTGTTCTGGATCTTTCTGATGTCACCGATATGGACACCGCGGTTATTCAGCTTATCTGTGCTGCGTCAAAAGAAGCAAGCAATCGCGGCGCTGAATTCCAGGTCAGCGGCAAACTCAGAGAGGAGCTCCAGTCTAAACTACAGCGATACGGTTTTGTATCAAAAATTACCGTTTCGGGTCAGGGATTTGATTCGCAGTGGTGCATGCAGGGGAAGGTATGATAGATAAGTTCAAGGATGCCTTTAAAGAAGAAGCTTCTGAACTGCTGAGCAATCTGGAAGATCAGTTGCTTGCACTAGAGATGGATCCGGGCAACCAAGAAATTATCTCCGCAATTTTCAGAGCCATGCATACCATAAAAGGTTCTGCGGCTATGTTTGGCTTTGATGAAATTTCCCGTTTTACCCATCAGGTCGAAAATGCCTTTGACAAGCTGCGGAATGGCCTTATTCCGGTAAGTAAACATCTTATCGATATTACCCTGCAAGCAAGAGACATCATCAGTACCTTACTTTCTGAACCTTCTGCGGATTTACAGAAGGAAATGTTAGGTTTGGAGCAGGAATTTAACCTGTTGGCTAATGGAGAGCATCAGACTGAGCCCAAACAGGAAAATATTACAGAGCCACAGGCTGAAAAGAAAATTGAGGGCGAGGTTCCCGTTGAACCATCCCCTGATGAACACAATAAAAAATTAACAACCTATCGTATCCATTTTGAACCTAAACCGGACCTCTTTAAAAATGGCACTAATCCGCTGCCGCTGATCGATGAATTATACGGGTTGGGGCAGCTGTCCATCATTGCGCTGAAAAGTAAAATTCCACCCCTTTCCGAATTAGACCCTGAATCTTGCTATATAGCATGGGATATGACACTGACCACCCCTGAGGAGATAGATGCGATACGGGACGTTTTTATTTTTGTGGAAGATCTGGCCCGGATAGAAATCGTTCCATTGCAAACGGCTGATGCAATTTCATCTCAGCCAAGCGGCGAGGAAGTAAAAAGGCTTGGTGAAATACTTGTGGATCGGGGTGTAGCGAGTCCCGATACAATAGAGCATATAGAACATGAAAAACGAAAAATTGGAGAGCTTTTGATAGAAAGAAATATCGCCAGTCCTGAGGATGTACAAAGTGCGCTGGTTGAACAGGAACATTTAAAGCAATTAAAGGAACGTCAGGATGTTTCTGCTTCTACTATACGGGTTCCCAGCGATCGGCTGGATTCTCTTGTAGATCTGGTTGGTGAACTCGTGACATTACAAGCCCGGCTTGCCCGTACCGCCGCATCTATTCAGGACGGCGGGCTTACGGTGATTTCAGAGCAGTTTGAACGGCTGGTATCCCAGCTGAGAGATACCACCATGGGTATCCGCATGCTGCCCATAGGGACTACCTTTAATCGGTTCCGCAGACTGGTACGAGATTTATCCGCCGAACTTGGAAAAGAAATAGATCTTGTTACCGATGGTGAAGAAACGGAACTGGACAAGACTGTTATAGAAAAATTAACTGACCCGCTTGTCCATATTATTCGCAATAGTGTAGATCATGGAATCGAGGTCCCTGAAGAACGAGAACGGAGAGGTAAAAAGCGCAGGGGTACGATTAGTCTTTCCGCCCTGCATTCCGGTGCTTATGTGCTTATCCGGGTGAGTGATGACGGTGCTGGTATGAACCGTGAACGAATCTATGCAAAGGCGGTAGAAAAGGGTCTCATTGCTGAATCTATGCCGCTCTCGTCGTTAAGCGATCAGGAAATTTTCCAGCTTGTTTTTGCCCCCGGTTTTTCTACTGCCACAAATGTAACCAGTGTTTCAGGCCGCGGCGTCGGGATGGATGTGGTAAAACGGCAGATAGATTCCCTGGGGGGTTCGGTGATTGTTGAGTCATCCCCAGGAATGGGAACCAATATAACCTTAAAAATACCTTTGACCCTCGCAATTATCGATGGACTCCTTGTAAGGGTAGGGGATGAGCTGTATGTAATTCCCTTGTCGGTTGTTGACGGATGTGTGGAAATTAAACGGGAAGACCTGTTACTACAGCAGAAGAGCCGGTCTATTTTAACGTATCGCCAGCGGGTGCTTCCCTATGTGGCGTTACGGGATCTCTTCGCTATCCCAGGTTCATTGCCGGAGATAGAACAAATCGTGGTGGTCAATGCTATGGATTCTCCAATCGGTTTTGTGGTGGATCAAGTCATTGGAGACTATCAAACGGTTATAAAGCCCTTGGGGCTTCTGTTTAAGAAAAATGATGGCATTTCGGGGGCAACCATACTTGGGGATGGAACGGTTGCCCTCATTGTGGATGTGAACCGGCTTGCCTCGCTGGCCCAGCAGCGGGAAGCCCGTAAAACACAGACTGTATAGATAGTCATGGAGCCATTTTTTACTCCAGATACACTTACCGAAACAGATTTTCAGCGCCTCTCCCAATTTATAGAAGGGCATCTTGGTATTAAAATGCCGCCTTCAAAGCGGATCATGCTCGAAAGCCGGCTGCAAAAGAGGCTACGGGCACTGAAGTATGCTCACTTTTCTCAGTATATTGATTTTGTATTTAGCAATGAAGGACTGCGTTCGGAACTGTATCATATGATTGATGCGGTTACGACAAATAAAACTGACTTTTTCAGGGAAGCGGATCATTTTTATTTTTTAATGAATCAGTGGCTGCCTCAGCATGTTTCTCAATGGGATGTTTCCCGGCCATGTAAAATATGGTCCGCGGGCTGCGCAAGCGGAGAAGAAGTGTATACCCTCATGATTGTTATGGAGGAATTCAAACGTGTACATCCTTCATTCTGCTATTCAATAATAGGTACCGATATTTCCGTTAAAGTTCTTCAGGAAGCCCTGAATGGAGTCTATGATGAAGAAAAAATTGCCAGTTTACCCCTGGAATATAAAAAACGGTATTTCCTGAAGAGCAAAGACCCAAGCCGGCATGAGGTGCGAATAAAAAGTGAATACCGTAACAAAGTACGTTTTGAACGTCTTAATCTTATGGATTCTGAATATCCTTTAAAGCAGGACTTTGATATTATTTTTTGCAGGAATGTAATTATTTATTTTGACAGAAAAACCCAGGAGCAGCTCGTGTATCATCTTGCGCATCATCTTAAGCATGAAGGTCTGCTCTTTCTTGGTCATTCCGAATCTATGACCGGCATGGATCTGCCCTTTACTATTGTCGCTCCGACTACATATTGTAAAAACAAGGAGCTCTTATGAAAGGTTCAAAAATAAAAGTCCTGATTGTCGATGATTCTGCGGTGGTCCGCCAAACACTTGCTGAAATGTTAGAATCAGACAGTCATATTTCTGTTATAGGAACCGCCATGGATCCCCTGTTTGCAATTAAAAAAATACAGGAAGAACGGCCCGATGTCATTATCTCTGATGTAGAAATGCCTCGCATGGACGGTCTCAGCTTCCTTAAACAAATCATGTCGGATCCCCATCCCATTCCAGTGGTCATTTGTTCCTCAAAAACTGAGACCGGAAGCGAAAACGCACTTAAAGCCCTCGAATATGGGGCTGTTGAGATCATACAAAAGCCCAAAATGGGCACCAAGGAATTCCTTGCAGAATCCAAAGTCCGCATCTGCGATGCAGTAAAAGCTGCCTATCAGGCAAGGGTAAAGCAATTACCTGCTCATTTTACAGCCCCGGCGGTTCAGCCCAAACTAACTGCCGATGTAATATTGCCAAAACCAGAACCGGTTTCGGGAAATTTAGAGACAACGGAAAAGGTGGTCGTTATTGGGGCCTCCACAGGCGGAACGGAGGCTCTCCGAGAGTTCCTAGAAGTACTGCCCGTCGATGCTCCAGGTATTGTTATTGTACAGCATATGCCAGAACATTTTACCGCCGCCTTTGCCAAACGGCTTGATGGACTCTGCAAGATAACGGTAAAAGAAGCAGAGGATAATGATACGGTGCTCCGAGGCAGGGCTCTCATCGCTCCGGGTAACAAACATACGCTCCTTAAGCGTGCCGGGGCTCGATATTTTGTTGAGGTCAAGGATGGCCCCCTAGTATGCCGTCATCGACCAAGCGTAGACGTTTTGTTCCGTTCTGCAGCCCGGTATGCGGGGAAAAATGCCCTGGGGGTCATCATGACTGGTATGGGAGACGATGGCAGCAGAGGTATGAAGGAATTGCATGATGCCGGTGCATATACCATTGCACAAGATGAAGCCTCCTGTGTGGTGTTTGGTATGCCCAATGAGGCCATTAAAGCGGGGGCAGTGGATATAGTGCTGCCCTTGCAGAAGATTGCCAGCGAGGTGCTGCGAAAAGCCTATTAGAAATAATTTGATAAATCTGATAAATTGGTTCATACTTAAAGTAGCTCAGGGAGGATATGTATGCCTAAACGGGTCCTGGTTGTAGATGATTCTGCTGCAATTAGACAAAGTATTACCTATGTGCTGCAACAAGGCGGCTATGAAGTAATCGAAGCCAAGGATGGCCAAGATGGACTTGATACGATGGCTCGCATTGAAGTACCTGATCTCATAATTACCGATGTTAATATGCCTAATTTGGATGGTATCGGGTTTATACGCAGGATCAGGGAGCAGATTAAATATAAGTTTGTACCCATTGTTGTTTTAACCACCGAATCTCAGGGTGAAAAGATGAATGAGGGCAAGGAAGCGGGGGCGACTGCATGGATTGTAAAACCCTTTAACGCCGACAAGCTGCTTGGGGTCGTAAAAAAAGTGATTGGTGCGGCTTAAAATGGCAGATCAGTATCTAACCTTTGATATCAATGACGAACGCTATGGTTTTTTAGTCCGGAATATCGAAGTGGTGCTGGAAATGCTTCCCATTACCAGGGTGCCAAACAGTGCCGCGTCTATACTGGGTGTCATAAATCACCGAGGATCAGTAGTTCCGGTTATTGATTTACGCAGAATGTTTGGCTTACCCCCCCTCGAGTCTCTCGGAGCGGCTTCTATAATTATTGCAGAAACAGAATATCAAAACGAAGCTGTTACGATCGGCATCCTTGCTGATCAGGTGTATGAAGTTATTTCAATATCAGAAAAAGATATTGAATCCCAGCCTCAGATTGGGAAAAATATCCAGGAAAGTTTTATTTCAGGGCTGGCAAAGGTCCAGGATAGATTTATTATTTTATTTTCTCTCGAAAAAATACTTAAAGCCATAATGAATGAGTCACTCATAATGAGGTAAATATACTTTAATACCCTAGGATGAATCATGGCAAAAATCATAATCTGCGAAGATGAAAATATCGTAGCCCTTGATATTAAGCGGCATCTGGAACGATTTGGTTATGAAGTCGCAGGAATATATGATAGCGCAGAAGATGCAATTTCTGCATGTGCTCGTGATAAGCCCGATCTGGTATTAATGGATATACAGCTATCCGGTGCTATGGACGGACTGGATGCCTCAACTATTATTTACCAGAACCACAACATTCCTGTGATTATGCTGACCGCATACGCAGATGATATTACGTTGGCAAGGGTAAAAGACGGACTCCCCTTTGGTTATATTCTGAAGCCCTTTGAAGATCGGGAATTAAAAACAGCAATAGAAATTGCTCTTTTTCGCCATGAAATGGACGAAAAACTTCGCAAAAGCGAAGCCCGGTACCGGACCCTGTTCGAAGATGCTCCGACGGCTAATTTTACTGCCGATGGTAATGGTATTTTAACAGATTGCAATACAACCTTTATCAAACTTCTTAATATTGAAAGCAAAGAAGATGTAATCGGACAGTCTATTTTTTCATACTTTACCGATACAGACAATGACAATCGTCTTTGGCAGTCCTTTTTAAATCGTACTAATGGTGTTTCACAGGATTGGGAGCTTAAAAGATCTGACGGAACTAAAGTGTTTGTGCTGGCAACCCTTTCTATCCTGCCCCGAACTGAAGACAAACCCTTGGAAATACAGGGCTATCTTCTGGACAATACGGAACGCCGAGACCTGGAAAATCAATTGCGGCAGGCCCAAAAAATGGAGGCCATCGGCCGTTTAGCCGGCGGTATAGCCCATGATTTTAATAACATTATTACCGCCATTATGGGGTACGGTAATCTGCTCAGAGAAGATATTGAAGATAATCCGCTGCTCAAAGAAGAAGTAGAAGGAATACTTTCTGCTACCCAGCGGGCGGTTAACCTTACAAGGCAATTGCTTTCTTTCTCCCGCAAACAAGCTGTTGAAGCAAAGGTGGTCAATATACACGATATCCTCAAGGATCTGGAAAAAATGATCCAGCGCTTGGTAAACGAAAATATTCAGGTGACTTTGGCGCTGAACGCCAGTTCCCCCTTTGTTTCGATAGATCCAGGACAATTTGAACAAACTATTGTGAACCTGGTAGTAAATGCCCGGGATGCCATAAAAGGAAATGGGTCTATTATTATTCAAACAAAAAGCGTGATTTGTGATAATACATGTCATCAGCATGGCATAAAACAAGGGAAATGGCTGCAAATTATAGTAAAAGACAACGGTTGCGGTATATCCGCAGAAGATCTGCAGCATATATTTGAACCCTTTTTTACCACTAAGGAAAAAGACAAAGGGACCGGTCTTGGTCTCTCCACGGTGTATGCAATAATTACCCGCAGCGGCGGCCAAATTGCTGTAGAAAGCACGGTTGGTGCGGGGACTACCTTTTTTATCTACTTGCCCGAAGTAGAAGAGAAGACAGAGGCTATCTCCAATACCGCCCAGAAGGTAGAACAAAAAACCAGGTCGGGAACTATCATTGTTGCGGAGGATGATGAATTTATTCGGGGGCTTATTAGCAGGCTGCTTGCAAAAAGCGGTTACCGAGTTTTGGAGTCCACCGATCCCCATGATGCGATCCAAATTGCGGAACATGAAAAGGACTACATGCTTCTTACCGATATCGTCATGCCCCAAATGAACGGATATGATCTTGCCGCCAGGTTAAGTGAGAAGAGGCCGGGATTAAAGGTTCTTTTTATTTCAGGGTACCAGGACCGGTCTTTTATTGTGCCGGAAAAGAACCTTGGAAACGTAAAAAGTCTTTTCCTTGAAAAACCTTTTTCCCACGAAGTGCTGCTTGAGACGATCGATAAGCTCGCAACGCTCTAGTCGTTTGCAAAAATAACTCCCATATAGTCCCATCTCATGTAAAAGCATCATATACCGTTGGTGAGTCCTTGCGGTTTTAGAGAATTTCCGCTATAGTCCGCCCATATGAGTGAGACAGAGCATATCAGGAATTTTTGTATCATAGCCCACATAGATCACGGAAAATCCACCCTGGCGGATCGGCTTATCCAGAAGGCAAACCTGGTGGATGACCGTAATTTCCAGAACCAGATTCTGGATAACATGGACATTGAACGAGAACGGGGGATTACGATTAAGAGCCAGGCAGTAACGATTCCCTACCATAGCCTGGACGGTAAGGATTATGAACTTAACTTTGTAGATACCCCCGGCCATGTGGACTTTACCTACGAAGTTTCCAGGGCAATCAGCTCCTGTGAAGGAGCCCTGCTCCTTGTGGATGCGACCCAGGGGGTGCAGGCCCAAACTCTTTCCAATATGTATCTTGCTTTGGAACACAATTTGGAAATCATTCCGGTTATTAACAAGATTGATATGCCTGCCGCTGATGTGGAATCTACCAAACATCAGATTGAACACGATTTGGGGCTCGATGCGGACCACGCGCTTTTAGTCTCTGCTAAACAAGGAATCGGTATTGATGAGCTTTTTGAAGCAATAGTTCAGCGTATCCCCGCGCCTCGCGGCAGTTCGGATAATCCTCTCCAGGCTCTCATTTTTGACTGCCACTACGATCCCTATCGGGGCGTCATTGTCCACCTTCGGGTGTTCGAGGGACATATCAAGCCGGGAATGAAAATCCGCTTTATGAACAACAACGCAGAGTACGAGGTAGAAACGGTTGGTGTCTTTAAGCTTGCCCTGGTTGAACAGCCGGAACTTAAAGCCGGAAGCGTGGGCTACATGATAGCGGGCATAAAAACCGTAAGCGATGTACGGGTTGGTGACACGGTGACCAATGCAGAACGTCCCTGTGACAAGCCCCTGCCAGGCTTTAAGGAAGTAAAACCCGTTGTATTCTCATCAATATACCCTGTGGATTCAAACGATTACGAAGAACTCAAGGACAGCCTCGAAAAACTTAAATTAAACGACGCCTCGCTTATTTACGAAAAGGATTCATCCGCTGCCCTCGGGTTTGGGTTCCGCTGCGGCTTCCTAGGCCTTTTGCACCTGGAGGTTGTACAGGAACGGCTCGAACGGGAATTTGACCAATCTATTATCTTTACCGCCCCATCGGTCAAATACAAGATTCATTTGCGGAACGGCGAAGAAATCTATGTGGACAATCCCACCGAATATCCCGATGAGGGTAAAATAGAAAGTGCTGAAGAGCCCTACATCCGTGCGTCCATTATCACCCCCACGACCTATCTGGGGTCAATTATGAGCCTCTGTACGGAAAAACGGGGTGTCCAGACCAATATGACCTATTTGGACGAAAAACGGGTGGAGCTGATTTACGAGATGCCCCTGGCCGAGGTCCTTTTTGATTTTTATGACAAGCTGAAAAGTATAAGCCGCGGATATGCAAGCTTTGATTACGATATAACGGGCTACAAACCAACAGAACTGGTTAAGCTTGATATTCTCTTAAACGGCAAGGTGGTCGACGCCCTGTCCCAGCTCGTGTTCAAGGGCAATGCTTACGAACGGGCCCGGACCATTTGCGAGCGCCTCAGGGATGAAATTCCCCGCCAACAGTTTAAAATTCCTATACAAGGCGCCATCGGCAGCCAGATTATCGCACGGGAAACCGTAAATGCCCTGCGAAAGGACGTACTTGCCAAATGTTACGGCGGCGATATTACCCGGAAACGGAAACTCCTTGAAAAACAAAAGGAAGGCAAGAAACGCATGAAAATGGTGGGCGACGTAGAACTACCCCAGAATGCATTCCTTGCGGTCCTAAAATCTAAGGACGAGTAAGAAGGAAAAAGAGGGCTAGGTGGGTTGCTTAGTGCTGGTCAGCATTTTTAAGGGCCAGCTCTACTATTTTGATGAAGTAGTCGAGCTCTGCGCGAACCCGTTTCAAAAAACTGATATCATTGGTCCCGGGA
>JAIWNU010000147.1 GCA_020216655.1 Treponema sp.
GAAATCCGAAATGCCATGACTGCCTATGAAAAAGCCCTGTCTTTGAATCCTAACCTGACAGACGCGCAGCGTGGTCTTGATCGGTGCAGGCAAAGTCTTGCAGGCCGGTAGTACATGCTCAGTGTTTCCTTTCACACCCTGGGCTGCAAGCTGAACCAGCTGGAAACCGAATCGATCGCCGAATCTTTTAAAAAAGAAGGCTTTGCCCTGGTCGATTGGGGCTGCCAGGCGGACATTTATATCATCAATACCTGTACGGTTACTTCAAAGGCAGAACAAAAGGCCCGCCGGATGATCCGTAAGACCCTGCGGGATAATCCTGCGGCCTGTCTCATCGCTACCGGCTGTTATGCCCAGCTCGAAGGGCCTGCTCTGAAAGAACTGTCCCCCGATGGCAGGATTTTTGTTGTTGCGGGGGACCTTAAATCGGTGCTGCTTGATCTGCCTGGGTACCTCATGGACCAGGCTTGCACTTCGGTGGACGTCATTCCGCTTTTGCACCGCTGGATGCAGGATAAACTGCAGGGCGGAACGCCGCAGGCCGGAACGTCGCAGGCCGGAATGCCGCAGGCCGATCCTTTCCGTTTTGACGTACAGGACTACACTTACCATTCCCGGGCTTTTCTTAAAATTCAAGACGGCTGCAACAATAACTGCGCCTTCTGCCGGGTCCGCCTTGCCCGGGGCCGCAGCGTGAGCCTTGCCGCTCCGCTTGTCCTTGAACGGCTTAAGCAGCTTGAAGTCCATGGTTTTGCCGAAGCGGTCCTTACGGGGGTGAATCTGAACCAATACCGGGACGGCGCGATGGATTTTACCGGCCTTCTTGAATACCTCCTTGCAGGGACAAGCCGCATTGCCCTCCGTATTTCCAGCACCGAGCCAGAGGGGGTTGATGAACGGTTCGCCCGTGTTTTTGCTGATCCGAGAATTCGGCCCCATATACATCTTTCGGTGCAGTCCGGGAGCAATGAAGTTTTACGCCGGATGCGGCGCCGGTACACCGCAGAAAAGGTGCGGGAAGCCGCTGAGCTTTTAAGAAAAGTAAAGGATGACCCCTTTATCGCCTGCGATATCATTACTGGCTTTCCCGGCGAGACAGAAAGCGATTTTGAAGCCACCTATGGGCTGTGCAAGGACCTTGATTTTGCCTGGATCCACGCCTTTCCCTATTCACCAAGGCCGGGAACCGAAGCCTTTACTATGGAGGAGAGGGTGAGCGAAACCGTGTCGGGCAAACGGCTGGAACGTCTATTAGCTCTGGCGGAACAGGGAAAACAGGCCTATGTGGCCCGCTGGATAGGCCGGACTGTGAAGGCGGTGGTGGAGCAGCACCACGATGGATCAGGGCTGGTAGCGGTGACAGAAAACTATCTCAAGGCCCAGCTCTTGCTAGGGCCCGATTCGGTGCCCCCGAAAGGGAAAAGCGCTCTTTCCTGTGTTTTGGTAGCCCACGCGGAAAAAAACACGGAACAAAATACGGAGGAAGCCGAATCGGGGCTTGATGTTATTGCCCGGCTTGTCGAGTCCCTCTGAACTCTTTGAGCTCCCAGCCGGTGAGGACAATAATGAAAAAAATTGTCACACTTGCTGCATATCCCCCCTCGAATTTGCATAAGCGAGTGCTATACTATGAGTGAGATATATTTTTTTGGAGGATTTTGATGAAGAGATCCAGGCGGTTGTTTTTTGGCTCAGCTGTAATATTTACTGTGCTGGGCCTTGGTTCCTGCGACCTCTTGTACAGCGGGAAAAACCTTTTTTCGGCCTTGGAAGGACCTAATGTAAGCGCCCTTAAGAGCGCCACCGGCACAAGTTTGATCGATGCCCTTAAGGCCGAGCAGGGTGGTGCGACCGGCACCTTCGGCAGTACCTTTGTGGAAAAACTCAAAAGCGATCCCGCTGCGGTGGATACTATTTATTCGAATTTGGAAGACATTTTTAATGATGTATGGTACAAATTATAGTGCCGATGCCAGGGCCGACGCTGCATCCCTTGCGGCAGAACTTATCCTGGCCACCTCTGACACTGCAGGCGCGGTGATAGACAACGTGGTGAGCGCCATCGTGTCCCTCACAAGCGACCCGGAGAATACCGATTTTACTGCCGATGAGCTTGCGGTGGCCCTCTTAAGCAGCATCGCGCCGAGCCGGGATGCCTTTATTGCTCTGGCCGCCGACCTGGACCGTATCGCTTTCGCCTATGACGCCCTGGGAGATGCTCTGATGGCCGGCGGCAGCACGACCCTGGACGCCGGCGACGGCCAGGCTGCCCTCATTTCCTTTACCCTCTCAGCCATCGTAGGCGCGGTGCAGGTGACTGGTGACGAAAAACTCTACGATCTGCTAATCGGCCCAGCCATTGCGGGAACTTTGACTGACACCGTAGCTGCTCAAGCTGTAACATCGCTTTTTGGTTCTGAGACTAGCCTCCAGACTGCCTTTGATAGCGTACTCCAACCCGGTACTGGTTCTGCCCGGGATAAGCTTTACGCCGCCACCGGCATAGCCTCGCTCGTTGATCTACTGGGAGGAAACTAAGATGAAGTACACCATGAAAACTTATGCTCTTGCAGCCCTTTTCTTTTTTACGGGCAGCCTTGGTTTCCTTTCTGCAGAAGATATCCTTATGGCTCCCTTTGCACCCCGGAGCGCCACCATTTTAGCCCAGGGCGGCTCCTTTACCGCTGTGGCCCGGGGCTATGAGGCCCTCTTTACTAACCCGGCGGCCTTTGCCTCCTCCCGGGGCAGCCTCACCCTTATGGTTAATCCCTGGGTATACGGGAACCCCCGGGACCTCCTTATTTCCGCCGGCGCCCTGGAACCCCCGGCGGATTATACGGGCCCCACAACAACCTTTGACGATACAACCGGTCTTACTGACTACCTCGCCTATGCCTCCAAGGGCGGCTTTGGCGGCGGTGGCAGTTTCGGTATTGGCTGGGTCGGCCGGGGCCTGGGCTTGGGATTAGTAGCATCCACGGATCTTTTTGCCGCCGGCAGCCCCTTCCCCGGTGGCGTGAAGGGCTATTTACAAAGCGATTTTGCTCTGGTCGGCGGCCTTGGGTTTACCCTCATCGATTCAAAATTGATGCGCCTTACCCTTGGCGCTGACCTGCGGCCCACGATTCGCTTTTACAGTCCCCTCACGGCAAACACGATTCTGGATATGATTGCCGGTTCCAATTCGAGCGGAACCGATAATCCACTTAACAATTCTATTATGTACAGCGGTTCCGCCCTGGCTATCGATGCGGGTCTCCAGCTTGCTCTTTTTGAAAATCTTTACTTTGGGCTTTCTGTCCGTGATCTCTTTAATACCCGCTACGATATGTCCCAGTATCCCTTGGGGGACTGGCTTGATGAACTGCAGACAAGTGGCCTCCCTTCCGATGGCGCTTCCGTTTCGGACAGCTATCAGGTGCCCATGAACATCAGTGCTGGTGTGGGCTACCATTTCGATATGGGAGCCCTTTCATGGATCCTGGATCCAACGGTGCACCTGGAACTGGCTGATCCCCTCGGAGTCCTGAGAGAGAATAAATCCCCCTGGGCACTCCTCCATGCTGGTATGGAAACTAAGGTGCTCCGCTTTATCAGCCTTCGGGCGGGCCTTAATCAGGGATACCTTACTGCGGGGGCGGGGGTAAAACTTCTCTTTATGGATCTGAACGTTGCAGCCTTTACCCGCGAACTGGGTAAGTATGCGGGAGATCAGGCTTCTAGCGGTTTTGCCTTGGAAGCGGCCCTGAGATTCTAATAGTTGAGGTTTAGCTTATAGGTGGTTTAATTAAGGGAGGTTGTGGGGTATGGCAAAAAAAAGGCACAGACTTATAGAGGAGAGGAGTTTTATTCGGCCTATGGCGGTTATACCGCGTTTAGTTCTGCTCCTTGTGCTCCCCTTGGCTATCTCTCTGGGGTCCTGCAGGCAGTTTTTTACCACAAGCCTTGCTCCTTGGGCAGCCCGGGACCCGGCTTCCCTAATACCTCCAGTTACGGCGAGTAATATCGATGACCTGCTTGCCCAGACTGCCAATAACCCCGCCCAGGCCCTGGCCCTCCTGGATAAAATTGCCGATGCGGTTGCCACCGCTTCAGCTGCAGACGCGGCGGTATTGCAGGCCGCAGCCCTCCAGGCCGCAAGCAACGCCAGCGGGGTCGCCACCTCTGTGCTTTCCAATGCGGGCACCCTGCTTAACACGCTGCAATCGAACGGCGACATTATACCCGTTATCTCTGATGCTATTGCGGGGCTTTCCAATTTAGCCCCTTCGGCAACTGCCCTTGCAACAATACTTCCTGCCCCCAACACCCCCGCTTTCGATGCTTTTGTCGCACAGGCGAGCCCGGAGGACCTGGCCATGGCAGCCATTGTGCTTCTTGCCGCAGAGGCTCAGGCATCGGGTGGCGTGGAAAACTATATTAATAGCTTTGATCCCAATGGAGCAAGTCTCAGCGATAATGAGGCTCTCGCCGTAGCCCTCGCCGAGGATGCCGCGGCAGCCTACGCCGCTTCCGGCGGCACCGGACCCCTGGCGGACATACTGGCTGGGCTTAATCTTACAACACCATAACTATAATACGGGAGGCGCTTTGTGAAACAACGACGGGGCATCATTGTCTGTTTTGAATTTTTATCTATGACACTCCTTTTTTCTGGCAGCCTCGCGGCCCTGCCTGAAAAACCCTTTGATTATCCCAGCGCCCGCCTTGCCGCCCTTGGGGGCCGTCATGGAACGCTGGTCAATGATTTTACCGCCCTCTTTACGAACCCTGCAGGTTTTGTGGAAGCTCAAGAAGGGTTTAGCGCGGCGGAACTAAGCCTCTCCGTATATGGCCCCGTTTTTGACATCGCCGATAGTCTTGTAAACTTCTTTGGCGGCGGACCCCTCGATATTTCTGGCATTGTGGGTCCCGGAGGCCTTGCAACGGGACTTAACCTCTCTGGCCCCTTAGCCTTCGGCTGGGTTGGCCGAGGCCTTGGATTCGGCCTCTTTAACCGCACCGTGGCGGATGCGGCAACCCTGGGAGCGACAATACAGGTAAGGGCAGTCGAAGAATTCCTCATGACCGGCGGCTATTCCTTTAGGCTTATCAACAAGGGGCCTTCTCTTTTGGATGCAGGCTTTTTGGGGAAAGGCTTTGTCAGGGGACAGCTCCCCCTGTCAGCCTCTATCCTTACGGTCACGGACCTTTTTAGCGGCAACCCGCTGGATACCCAGCCTTTTACAACCGTATTAGGTGTCGGGGTAGACCTGGGGGTGCTCTATCAATTTGCAAAAACCCTTTCTCTATCCCTCGTGTATCACGATGCCTATTCGCCGGTCTTAGTTGTTCCCTATACATCCGCCCTTTCTTTTCTGACCGGCGGCGCGGCCAGTGGAAGTGGCGCCTACAACACGGTAAAGTCCAGCCTGGATGCGGGTATCGCCTATAGTCCCCGTTTTGCCTTCCTGGACCGCTATGTCTCACGGCTTACCCTTATGGCTGACTACCGGGATATGCTGGACCTGTGGGCCCTCATTCCCCGGAACCCGGTGCTGAATGTTGGGATCGGCCTAGAGGTAGTCGTACTCGACGCCTTAAGTCTCAGAGCCGGTATTTCCGATGCCCTGCCTGCATTGGGTTTCGGCATCGATTTTTCGATCATGCAGCTTGATTTTGCAATGCGGGGCGTAGAACTGGGACTCGACCCGGGTATACAGACCACCTATGCGGTAGATGTGGGGCTCCTCTTTAGGTATTAGCCCGCCGTTTCGCAATCACAAGGACGAAACCAAAAAAAATTGCGGAAAGGTATTGACCAAAAAGCTCCTTTCGTGTAGTGTACCGGAGCACGGGCTGCTAGCTCAGTAGGTAGAGCAACGCCCTTTTAAGGCGTGGGTCACTGGTTCGAATCCAGTGCAGCTCATGTAAGAATGGGGATGTCCCTCAAGTTGAGGACATCCCCTTTTTGTTTTTTGGGTGATGAAGTTCTTTAACTCAATGGGGAGGACTATCCGTGAAAGAGAAAAAAAGTATTGAGCTCACCTACGAGAATATTACCAAGCTTCATGTGGATGCGATTGTAAATGCCGCTAATGCAACTCTCCTCGGCGGCGGCGGGGTAGACGGTGCCATCCATTATGCTGCGGGTCCTTCCCTGCTCGAAGAGTGCCGCCTTATCAACAAGACCAAGGGGGGCTGTAAAACAGGGCATGCGGTAATTACGGGAGCGGGAAAACTTCCCTGCAAGTATGTGATTCATACGGTGGGGCCGGTCTGGCACGGCGGAAAATTAAACGAGGAAGCCCTGCTTGCCTCCTGTTACCGGGAAAGTCTCTTGCTCGCTGACAGTCATGGCTGCACATCTATTGCGTTCCCTAATATCAGCACCGGTATTTTCGGTTTTCCAAAACAGCTGGCCGCTGAAATTGCTGTACAAACTATAAAAGCGGAATTGCCCCGCTGTTCTCATGTGTCAAGGCTTCTCTTTGATTGTTATGAGAGTGAAAACTATTTTATTTATACCGAATTGCTTAGCGAAGAGCCGGTTTTTCTATAAGTCAATAAGAGCCAAAAGGGGCTGCAATGCTTCCTGGGGCAGCTCTACTGTTTTAAGCCTGTTTTTCTCCCCCGAAACCAGCCTAATATCCCGTTTTGCAATGCCTGTTTTTTTAGCAAGAAATGCTATCAGTTCTGCGTTTGCCTTCCCGTCCTCCGGGGCGGCGGCAATACGGATTCTGAGCCGGTTGTCGGCAATGCCTGCAATTTCGGTTTTGGATGCCCCGGGAACTGCTTTTATGTCCACCACAAGGGTCCCTTCCTGAATGCGGTACCAATTATCCATGATGGGCCATCCAGTATGGTTTACCAAGTTCCCAGCGAATCCGTATTGCCGCCGCGTCTTCACCGCCGGTATAGGTAAACGCACAATTCGCTACCGCTCCCTGGCGGAACCGGAAGGGGGGAAGATCACGCTGCAATTTTTGCGCAAGGCCCAGGGTTTTACTATCCGCATGAAGCGCGAGGATAAAGAGGGGAGAGGGGCCCTGATACGGAGCGAGCTTGCCGTAGGTATGTGCCGATGCAGCAAACAGGGTATCTGAAATCTGAGGTATTAAAGGAAAAGCGAGGGCTACAAGACCGCCGGGAAGGCTAAAAAGATCGAGCGTCCCTCCATCAATATAAGCTGCTTGCTCTTTGCTTTTCTCTCGGATAAGACGGGCGAGGGCCTTGAGGTGATCTGGCTGTGCGGGCTCCTCTACCGGCGCTATGAATGCTAATGATGGCAGCAATTTTACGCCTCCCATTCCGGCGTGCCAGAGGCGGCGCTTTAGTTCCTGTATCGGCCCAAGGCTATCCCGGTGGGGTACCAGTACGAGCCAGCGGTGTATATTGTCAGAATTCATATTCTCAAAAAAGTGTAAGCATGATACAGTTATTCTATATCGTTGTAAAGAAAGGAACGGAACATGAAACATAAGACCAAGCTCCTTGTGGACAGACTGGTAGGAACTATTTCGAGCTGGCCCACCATAGAATGTATTTCATTGAACGAGGCTGCAACGCCAAACACGCTGGATCCCTATTTTGCCCTGATTCTCGATGTGTATTACCGGGACAAGGTCCCCGATGCTGCATCCCGCCAGGCAGCCTATGGGCAGGATGTGCTTGCCTTTGAAACTTCCAGCCATACCAACAAGGACCGCTTCCTTATAGGGGATTTTCCTGTCCGTATTGAATATAAGGATATTAAAAAGGTTGATGAATTGGTAACTATCGCCGACTCTCAGCTGGAACATCTATGGCTTATTAAGGATATGGGCACCTATGGTTTTTACCGGCTGGCCCATGGAGACATTTTATACCAAAATTCAAGCTGGATTCAGGATATCCGGAGCAGGCTTAAGCACCTGAGCAGCGAATTCTGGAACCAGATGCGGGATGCTCATCAATCTAAAATGGAGCATTTCTTAAGCGACCTGGGGGCCGCCCTCATTCAGGGGGATAATTTCCACTATCTTATTTCTTCTGCGGGTTTTATTAAAAACGCCTGCGAAGTGCTGTTCTGTATTAACCACCGGTTTGAGCCTTCCCACCGGGGTTTTTATGAACAGGTGATTAAGCTCCCCGTGCTGCCCGACGAATTTGCGGGCCGTTTCGAAAGTTTTTTGGCCAACGACAGTGAAATGACGGCGGAACGGAAATACTCCCTGGCCCAGCTAATTGCAAGAAGCATTATTGCCCTTTAAGGCGGACGTATAATGGGAAGACGCCATCAGCAGGCTTTCGTCTTTGTGTTTGGATTGGTTTTATTCTTAGTTTCCGCTTGCAGCGGCGCGGAAAGCGCTGATATTCGCTTTATAGACCAGGAAGGTAAGCCTTTGGTCTTGGAAACGTCTCAACGCGGGAAGTCCGGTCTTGTGCGGCCCGGAGACAGCCTGCTATATAAGCTAAAAAAGTCCCTGAATCCCGGTCCAAACTATGTCCTTGCGTTGACTTATAGGGTTGTACTAGATAGCCAGAAGGCTGCGGGCGGCCAAACTCCTGCGGCCCTCTTTTCGCTGCTTAAAGATCCCTCTAAAGCCGAAGCATCCCAGATTCGCTGGCAGCTCCCCCTATCTGGGGTATTTCTGGGCGGCCCGGGCATGGCAGCTTCGCTTAAGGTAAAATATGCGATACCGATGGGATCTGAATCTTTTTCGGCCATACGGGTGGATTTTAAAAAGGCTCTTAAAAACGAAAATCCTGGTGTAAGTATCCAGCTTGAAAGTATGGCGCTGGAACCGCTGTGGTTCGGTTTTTATTTTAAGGATGGGATCTTTTCCTGCTCTCCCTTTGTTTCCCGAACTGTGGGGCTTGTCAGTATCGACGTTCCTGATCAGTTTCGAGGAACGGGCCTGTGGAAGTTAGGTCTGAGCGCTGCAAGTCTTGCCTCACCAGTTTCGCTGCGGATCGGAAGCGCCGGTGCCGGAGGATTTTCTGTACAAGCTAAAACGGTGCCGTCCCTCATGGCGGGTTCTTTGCCCGAAATACCCTTTCCTTTCGTCGCTGCTGTCCAAGACCGTCTCGCTGAGGGGGCTGCCATAGTTTTGAGCCGCTTTAACCTGTCTCCCCTCCCAGAGAGTCCCATCCCGGCTGATCCGGCGAGTATTTTAGATTACCGGCAGGAGCTTTGGCGGCACAAGGATTATGAGGTGTTTCAGTGGGACCGCTTCCCGAGCATTCTTATTTTTGATACCCGGTCTTACGAAGTACAGGACAGGCTTTTTAAGCGCCTTGCTTTTTATGTAGAGAAGGCGGGTTTCCGGGGCCGCCTTGCCCAGGACGGGGAGATCGCCTCCCTCCATGGGTGGAATGCCCATGATTACCGGAGCAGTGACCTGGCAGATTTTTTTACTACCGCCGAAAAGACTCGCTTCCCGCTTAACCGTGAAGAACAGGATCTTCGGGAGATACTGTTAGCCCACGGGATTATTAAGGCCGGATCCGATGGAAACCTCAGGGTGTATACCGCAGGGGAGGGGGCCATTATTTCCATTTCACGGGAATCGGCAGATTATCTGCGCCGGCTTTTTATGGTCCATGAGGCCTTTCACGGGCTCTTTTTTATAGACCCCGATTTTCAGGCCTTTGCGCTTGAACGGTGGACCCATCTTGATCCGGTAGCTAAAAAGTTTTTGGTCGCCTATTTCAGAAACCGAGGCTATGATACGGCAGACGCTTACCTCATGAAAAACGAGCTCATGGCCTACTGTCTCCAGCAGGGGGTCGCCGGGGCTGCCCAATATTTTGGAAAAACCCTGCCGGAACGGCTTGCCGAATATCCCCAATACCTCCAGAGTATGCCCGAGAAGGATGCTGCATCCGGCACATGGCCGGCCCTGGCTGCTCTTTTTACCGCCGAGGCAAAAGCTTTTTCCGACTATGTTTCCAAGCGCTGGGGGCTCGAAGCGGGCCGAGTCTGGAGTATTACGAAACGGTCCCTCTAGGGTCCTGAGGCCTACCGTGTAAAACTTAGCGGCTCCGAAAGGAATACCATGCAAAACTTAGCGGCTCTGAGAGGATTCCCGTACAAAACTTCACGGCGCCGGTCAGGGGCCTTATAGAAATTCTTTAATAAAGGCCAGGGTCTTACCGGCAGCGGTGCTCGGTTTTTGCTCAAAGCCCGTGTTAAACCGCCGTTCTGCTTCCAAGGTGGAAGGCGGTCCGTGGCCGGGCAGCACCACATAGTCCCCTGGCAGGGACAGTATTTTGCTGCGGAGGGCGCTCACCTCTAATGACGCTCCGTAGGAACTGTTGGTGCTGCCGATAAGACCGGCTGTCATGGCGTCCCCGGTGAACAGCACATGAGATACCTTATAAACCGCTGAATCGGCGGAGTGTCCGGGAACGGAGAATACTTCTACCGTGAATGGTCCGAGGGGGAAAACATCTCCATCCTTAATCATAACTGTTTTATGTTCACAGACTTCGTGGTTAAGGGCATATATAGGCACATCATAGATTTTTTTTAAGGTCCGCAGTCCATGAACATGGTTCTGATGATCATGGGTAATCAGTACTCCCCGCAGGGCATATTCGTTTCGCTCAAGAAAATCAATAATCTTTTCATCCATGCAGCCTGGATCCACAATAATGGCTTCCTTGAGCTCAAAAGAAGGTCCATAATGCTCATCCGACGCGTTCCCGCTGGGTGATAGGTCTACATCCAGCGGAAGTATATTTGTTTTATAAGCCCCGGATCCTTCGGTTCCTATTATGTAACAATTGGAAAAACCATACAGACAGTAGTGAAAGTATACCTTCATGTTATGGCTCCATTTCAAAAATCGCTTCCGCCGTGTTGGATGACTTAAAAAAAACCTGTTCCTGCTTGCTTGCAATAAAAAAGGTTTTTTTTACGTTGCAGTCGATAAAATCGGAGGCTTGAATCTTTGTATTGATAAAACGGCTATTGTACAGATTTGAATCGTTAAAAGTTGATTCTTTAATATGGGAGCCTGAAAAATTGTCGTGAACCAGTTCAGAGCCTTCAAAGGTACAATCCTGGAAGGTACAGCCCGCAAAGGATGTAAATTGAATATCGGTTTTAGAAAAATCACATTCATAAAACTGGGAAAAATCGAAAAAGTTCATCCTGAAAAAAGATTTGGTAAAAACACAGAGGGTAAAAGTACAGCCGCTGAAATTGCAGCCGAAATATCGCCGATGCGAAAAATCAATGCTTGAAAAATGGAGACCGCTGCATACCAGGTCCTTAACGCTGGTCTGGCTTTGAATATATTGAATAAGCCGGCCGGCCTCTAAATCTGCGTTAGCGCTGTGCTGGGCGCAGGTCTTTGCTCCCGATAAGCTCGGTTTTCCGCAGCCTGCGGCGCAGGGATACAGGGTAAACATGAAAACAATCATAGGATTTCATCCGCTCTCTTGCAAGGCCCTTGCGCCATTATTCAACGAAAGGTATTATTGCTTTATGTGCTGGTATTGCGGAAGCCCCATCCTGGAAACCGAACCAATAGGCCGATCCCTGCGCTGTGCAGACTGCGGCAAGGATCTGCGGTGCTGTAAAAATTGCAAATTTTACCTGGCGGGTGCCCGATCCGATTGCACCGAGCCCAATGCAGAAGTGCCCTCGGACAAGGAAAGGGGAAATTTTTGCGATTGGTTCCAGGTAAATCCAAAACTCAAAGTAAAAACTGAAGGAGAAAAGGCCCAGCGCTCTGCCCAGGAGCAGGCAAAATCCGCCTTTGATGCCTTATTTTCATGAAACAGAAACCGGTTATTTTTCTTGACTCAGGCGTAGGGGGCTTGCCCTACTGTGAGCATTTTTATAAGTTGGCGCCTCATATCCCACGAATCTATATCGCTGACCGGGCAAATTTTCCATATGGACCAAAGTCCAGAGAAGAACTGGGAAGACTGCTCAAGCAGCTTGTGGCCCGGGCCCTGGAACGGTGGGAAGCCCCGGTAGTGGTCATTGCCTGCAATACCGCGACTATTTCTGCCATTGATGTGCTGAGAGCCGCTTTCCCGGAAGTCTCCTTTGTAGGCACCGTTCCGGCGGTAAAACCGGCGGTATTGGCTAGCCAAGAAGGCCGTATCGGCGTTATTGCTACCGAACGCACCATAAGCGAACCGTATATCTACGATTTGGCGCGCCGGTTTAATCCTCAGATCGAAGTAATCGGCCGTGCAGCACCTGAACTGGTGTCCTTTGTGGAACATGACCTTTTAACCGCAAACCGGGAAGAGCGGCTCCGCATGGTAAGGCCTGCGGTTGAATGGTTTAGACAGCGCCGGGTAGATGGTATCGTATTGGGCTGCACCCATTTTTTATTTTTGCTTGATGAATTTCAAGCTCTGGCCGCACCTGATATTACCATATTCCATTCTGTGGAGGGAGTCGCCCGCCGGGTCTTGCAGCTTCTTGAAACCCGCGGTCTTTTAACGAATGCTCCGGAAACTACAGGCTGCCAAACCGAAAGCGGCATCATTGCTGTAACCGGCACCGGTGCTGTCTCGGAATCCTGGCAAGCCTTGAGCAAAACCTATGGACTTGCCCTTGAGGTATGGGAATGACAGGACTCATCGTACGGGGATCAAACAATATTTTTTATGTACGACCCGATACAGATCCATGCGCGGGTAATGAAGAAATTGAATGCCGCATTAAAGGAAAGGTTCTCAAAGGCGTAGAAGGCTACTACAATCCCCTCGCTCCGGGGGACAGGGTCCATATCGAGCTGGATCCTCTGCATCCCGGCAAGGGCCTGGTGACCGAACTGGTGGAACGTAAAAATGCCTTTACCCGATTTAACCAAAAAGGCATGGCCCCCCAGCTGCTGGCGGCTAATGTAGATCTGGTTTTCTGCCTTACAACCCCTGCGTCTCCTCCCTTCCGCCCCCGTTTTTTGGATCGGGTCCTTGTGCAGGCCGAACGATCCCAGATCCCCGCAGCCATTGTGGTGAATAAGTGGGACCTCCACGACGGAGACTATGATGTGGATGAACGGCTCGAAGACTACCGGCGCATCGGGTATCGGCTCCTCACGGTTTCTGCGGTCACGGGGGCCGGCCTTGAAGAGCTTGCAGACCTTATAAAAGGCAGGACCGTAGTGCTTGTAGGCCAATCCGGGGTGGGTAAGTCTAGTCTCATAAACCGCCTGGCTCCCCATGCGGGACTTAAGGTCGGAGATCTCTGCGAGAAGTATGAGCGGGGCAGTCATACCACCACCATGTCCCGTCTCATTGAGCTTGGAGGCCCTTCTGGTTCAGGCCGTATCATCGACACACCGGGGGTCCGCAGGCTCATGCCCGATGGGGTGCAGCCCGGTGATTTGGCCCTTTATTTTCGGGAATTTGCTCCCCTGGTCGGACAATGTACCTATGGACTGTCCTGTTCCCACCGCATTGAACCGGGGTGCAAGGTTATGGAAGCGGTGGCCGCAGGGGTCATTCATGAAGACCGTTACGAAAGTTATCTGCGGCTTAAAGAAGAATTAGAAGAGTTATATTGATGAATGAACGAAGTCTCCGTTTGCTTGAATTTGAAGAAATCCGCAGCCGCCTCGCAGATCGCTCACTCAGCGAAGAGGCCGCTCAGCTTATCAGATCAGATCTTCCGCGGCTAAAGCCGGAGGATGTGGTATCCCTTAAAGAACAGGTGCAAGCAATCTGCCGTAAATATGGGCAGCCTGCGGAAGAACCAAGGCAGACCCTGCCGACTATTGGCCCCCTTTTAGAGAAACTGCGTATTGAGGGCCTGTCCCTCGATCTAGACGAAGCTTACGCCCTTGGGCTTTTCATCCAACGGGGGCGATCCCTGCTCCAGTGGCTGAAAGGGGCCTCTGAAAGCGGAGGCTCCCAAACTCCAGAGAATAAGGACCCGCTTGCTCCGATACTCTCCGACATTCCCGATTGCACCCAGGTTGAAACAGAAATATTTCGCATCGTTGATAAAAACGGTGAACTGCGGGACCTGCCTGAGCTTCGGGAAATCCGCAGCAAATTGCAGGGCCT
>JAIWNU010000148.1 GCA_020216655.1 Treponema sp.
TGCTTGATTATCGATTTATTAAGGACAATCTGGAAGCGGTCAAGGAAAACATTCGGAACCGCAATATGAAGGCCGACGCCGACAGGGTGGTCGAGCTTTTTGATAAACGGAACGAGCTTGTCACAAAGCTCCAGAACCTGCAGCAGCAGCGGAACGCCAACGCGGCGGCCATGAAGGGTAAAATGGACGCCGATACCCGCAACCGGCTCATCGAGGAAGGCAAAAAGCTTAAGGAAGACATTTCCAGCGCCGAAGCGGAGCTTGAGTCGGTAGAAAAGGAACTGGATACGGAGGGCCGCCGCATCCCCAACATGGCCCATCCTGCGGCCCCTATCGGCAAAGAAGATAAGGATAACCTGGAAATAAAGCGGGTTGGAAGCCCCACCCAGTTTGCCTTTGAACCCAAGGACCACGTACAGCTCGGTCAGGAGCTGGATATTATCGATTTTGATTCGGCCACCAAGGTAACGGGAACCAAGTTCTACTATCTTAAAAACGAAGGGGTCTTCCTGGAACTGGGCCTGGTCCGCTATGCCCTGGATATTTTGCAGAAAAAGGGCTTTACCCCCTTTATTACCCCAGACCTGGCAAAAGAAGAAATACTGGAAGGCATCGGCTTTAATCCCCGGGGTGCCGAGTCGAATGTGTACACCGTGGAAGGGGAAGGCACCTGCCTTGTGGGCACCGCCGAAATCACCCTGGGTGGTTACTATTCGGGCACCATCCTGAGCAAGGACAAGCTCCCCCTCCGTATGGCGGGCCTTTCCCACTGTTTCAGGCGGGAAGCGGGCGCCGCGGGCCAGTTCTCCAAGGGCCTGTACCGGGTACACCAGTTTACCAAGGTGGAAATGTTCGCCTACTGCCTGCCTGAAGATTCGGACGCCCTCCACGAGGAACTCCGCTTAATCGAAGAAGAAATTTTCTCCGGCCTGGAAATTCCTTTCCGGGTAGTGGATACCTGTACCGGCGACCTCGGAGCGCCGGCCTACCGCAAATGGGACCTGGAAGCCTGGATGCCCGGCCGGAACGGCGGCGAATGGGGAGAAGTTACTTCAACCTCCAACTGCACGGACTTTCAGGCCCGGCGGCTCAACATTAAATACAAGGACGAGGATGGCAAAAACAGGTATGTGCACATGCTGAACGGCACCGCCATCGCGATAAGCCGGGCGATTATTTCCATCCTGGAAAACTTCCAGCAGGCCGACGGTTCGGTGCGGCTTCCCAAGGCCCTCGTTCCCTACTGCGGATTCGAAGTCATTAAAAAGAAGCAGTAAGGAGCGGCCCTGTGAAAGTCGTTTGCCTTGACCTCGAAGGGGTGCTGGTTCCCGAAATATGGATTGCCTTTTCGGAAGCTTCCGGCATTCCGGAGCTGCGACGCACCACCCGGGATGAACCGGACTACGATAAATTGATGCGCTTCCGCATCGCATTGCTGAAGGAACGGGGACTTAAAATTCGGGACATCCAGGCGGTTATCAATACCATGGAACCCTTGGACGGCGCCTGGGACTTTTTGCATCGGCTCCGTTCGAAAACCCAGGTGATTATCCTGTCGGACACCTTTGAAGAGTTCGCCCAGCCCCTTATGGCCAAGCTAGACTACCCTACCCTCTTCTGCAACAACTTGGTGATTGCCGAGGATGGCACCGTAACAGATTACCGGCTCAGGCAAAAGGATGGCAAAATGAACGCCGTGCGGGCCCTTAAGTCCATCAATATGGAAGTCTTTGCGGCCGGGGATTCTTTTAACGACCTGGCCATGATACGGGAAGCCGACGAAGGCTGCCTCTTCCGGGCCCCGGAGGGCATCCGCACAGCCTGTTCAGATCTGGACTGTATCGAAAGCTACCAGGACCTTTTGGGACGCATCGATCGCTTTCTTATGACCGGTCGATAAGACGGCGCAGAACCGCATCGTTCTGCCGCCAGTCCGAGGCAACCTTGACCCGAAGGTCCAGTTCTACCTTCCAGTCAAAGATGCGGTTCAGCTCCTTCTGGGCACCCTGTCTAATGGTTTTAATCATCTCGCCGCCCTTGCCGACCACAATACCCTTTTGAGACTCCCGTTCCACCAGGATAAAGGCCCGGACCCAGAGCCGCTGGCCGTCGTTCCGCAGTTCCGTATCCGCCACATCCACATAGATTGAATGGGGGAGCTCTTCCCGCAGGTTGTTTATCGCCTTTTCGCGGATAATCTCTGCGATCCGGAACTGGACATCCTGATCTGTATAGGTGTCTTCAGGATAGAGCCGGGGGCCTTCGGGAGCCAGCGTAAAAAGCAGCTCCAAGAGCTCGTTTACACCAGTCCCGTTTTTTGCAGAGATTTCCCGATGCCTGTCCAAAGGAATACGGGGGAGCTTTTCCTGCAAAAAGGCATGAACGGCAGCCGGATCGGCGCGCTTGTCATCAACCTTATTGATGGCTATTACGGTTCTCTCTGGATAGGCCCGGCTGTATTGGACCGCCTGGACAAGCTCCTCTTCTTCTTTTCCCATGGGCCGGGACGCATCAATGAGGTACAATACAAGCTCCGACTCCTCCAGGGCCCGGTCGGCCAGTTCCACAAGTTTCCGGTTCAGTTTTTTTTCTGATATATGCCGTCCCGGGGTATCCACAAAGACAAGCTGGCCCATTTCTCGATTTACAATACCCCGGATCATGTTTCGAGTCGTCTGGGGAACGGAGCTTACAATAGACACCTTTTGCCCGCAAAGTGTATTGATAAGGGTAGACTTTCCTGCCGAAGGCCGGCCCACCACTGCCACAAAGGCTGCTTTTTCTGCCATAGTTATTCCTTAGGTTCGACCGTTGCAGGGTCGACAATTGCCGTTATGAGAAAAATTAAGTATCTTGAATATACAGCAATAACCTGTTCTAAGCAATCAAGATAAGGGGAACACCTTCATGCATGAAGCATTACCGGAAGAACTGCTGCGCTATTTCCTTTACTTTAGTTTGAGTGCTTTTTTGGGCTGGGTGCTAGAATCGACCTATCGGTCAATGACAGAAAAACGTTTTGTAAATGCCGGTTTCCTGTCAGGGCCTTTTGTGCCGATCTATGGGTTCGGAGCCCTTATTATTGCGGTCATTGGCCGCTCGCTTGCGGGGCTGCCTGCATGGCTTTTTTGGATCATTATGATAAGCGCCCCAACGGTATTGGAATACGCTGCGGCGGTTCTGCTTGAAAACTTCTTTGGCCTTACACTCTGGGATTATAAAGACGAATTTTTGAATTTTCAGGGCCGGATATGCCTGAAATTTTCATTTTTTTGGGCTCTCCTTGTTATTGGGGCCAATCGGATCCTTGAACCCTGGGCCTTTGCAATAATATCCGGTCTTGGCCCATACCTAATACACTTCTTTTCTGGAGCCCTGCTCATGTATTTTGTCATGGATACGGTTCAATCGATCCGCGCGGTCTTTAACTTTAAGGCAGTTATCGCAGACCTGCAGACCCTGTTGGAAGCGGGGGGGAAATTTCTTACCAGTTTTGATCTTATCTCAAACGCAATGGGAACCGCAGAGGGACTTAAAAAGAAACTGCCCCAGGAACTTAAGCGGCTGCTTAAACCGGTCAGGGCTTTCCCGGTGCTCAAAGAAGAGATCCGCTCCCGATTTGCGGTGTTCCCCGAATGGATACGGGAACACCTTGAAAAACGGATGGGGAAATAATTTCAACCTGCCAGGTTCTCTGGGTCATCGCAAACCGGCGAAATCACTCCTAAGGAAGAAAGTGATTTACCCTGTAAAACCTGGTTGCGCCCATTCTTTTTAGCCTTATAAAGAGCCTCGTCTGTTGCGGCAATGAGGGCAGGACAGAGAACGTCGCAGTCAGGCTTATCGGTAATCTCTATTGTGGACCAGCCAACACTGATGGTAATGGGTATTTTTATGCCGTTGTATATAAAATCTGCCAGCTCAACGTTTCGGCGCAGCCGTTCACAGAGCATAGGTTCATAGCCAGTATTGTAGGGAATAATCGCAAATTCTTCCCCGCCGTATCGAGCTACGATGTCCCGGTCCCTCAGGCTGTTCACCAGGATTTCTGCAAGCCGCTTCAGTACCAAGTCTCCCGCCTGGTGGCCATAGGTATCGTTGACAGCCTTAAAGTGGTCAATATCAAGCATAACAAGGGATACGGCGGATCTGGTCAAGGCGGCATTTCCGAGCAATTCCAAAAATGTCCCGTGGTTAATAAGATTGGTTAGGCTGTCCCGCTGGGCCGTATCTTTGAGACTCAGCTCCCGGCGGGCTACAATTTCCTGCATTTGGTTAAAACTCTGGATGAGCACCCCAATCTCGCCGTCCGCTTGAACAGTCAGCTTATGATTGTAGTTGCTGGCGGCCATCTGATTGACCGCATGAACCAGCTCGGAAATAGGCCGGTACACCTGTGCGGTCATCCAATAGGACAAAAGGAGAGACACCAGCATGGCGATAAAACCGAGAATAGACACAAAAATCTGAAGCTGTTGAGCAGGCTTAACTAAGAGGTCTGGAGAGGCCACAACCAGCGCAATAATCTGGAGCTCGGGCATAAAAAAGTAAGCCCCGCTTACAGAACCATTCAGGTTGGATTCTAGGGTTATAAAGCCAGAGTTTTCAAAAGAAATCCCCTGCAAAGACTTTTGATCAATAGTAATATAGTCACCGTTTTTAGAATAATACATGACCTGACCCTGGGTATTAAGCAAAAAGGTAGAACCAAAGCCTGCATTCGAAAAGAGAGCAAAGTTGGTTAGAAAGGCATCGAACAGGACATAAAGGCTCGCCACATAGGTTTTCCCTTGATGGTTGTTAAAGCGCCGGGACAGCGCCATGGTAAGCTTTCCAGTCTTCTTGTTGGCAAAAAAGCCTCCTCCCGATTCCCCATTTTTAAGGGCTTCCTGAAAATAGCTGCGATCTGAAATAGAACCGATGGATGAAGTGGGTGTCTTATTACGATGGTTCACAATAGTTCCAGACTGATCAGCGATAACAAGATCGATTATTTGAGGGTACGCACTAAGAACACGATTAATCAGCTTGGACGCATGTTCACCTTGCAATGTTTGGTCATCCATGGTTTCAAGCATTAAAGAAAAGGAAGTCAGCGTTGATTTCTGTGCATTATACCAACCCTTTAAATCGTTATGAAGCTGGTCCCGATAAACCTGAGCCAGGTTCATCTGCTGCCTTTCAAGCTCCTTAATCGTCTGGCGACCCACCTGGTAAAAGAGGAGCCCTAGGATGATGATAGAATAAAGGGAATGGATGATAAACTGTTGGCGAAACATCCGTGATCGCACGAGATTACCCATAACTGCACCGTTCCTTTACTTTTGCTTGGGCCGCAAAATATGCTCGCCGGTTTTTACGTATACGAGGGTATCCGGAGGGACCGACTCAGTAACCCACACATTACCGCCGATAACTGACCCACGGCCAATCACTGTCTTGCCGCCTAGAATGGTAGCTCCTGAGTAAATAGTTACATCATCCTCTATTGTAGGGTGACGCTTGGTATCCGCCTCATCCTTTTTTACCGACAGGGCTCCCAAGGTCACTCCCTGGTATATTTTTACGTTTTTACCGATGACCGTGGTTTCACCAATAACAACACCGGTTCCATGGTCAATAAAAAAGGATTCTCCAATGGTTGCCCCGGGGTGAATATCAATGCCTGTGCGGCCATGAACTATCTCACTCATGATGCGGGGAATGAGGGGCACCTCCCGGACCCAGAAATAGTGGGCAAGCCGGTGGACCGCGATGGCCTGGAGACCCGGATAGGAAACGATGACTTCTTCTATGCTTTTAGCTGCCGGATCGCCCCGGAAAGCCGCAGCCACATCAAGGCTGAGAATACGGCGCAGCTGCGGGAGTTGCTCAAAAAAGTCTTCCACAATAAGCTCAGCCATGGTCCTGCAGCCAATGCCGTCGCAGGAAAAGCGGTTGGTTCTGCACGAGAATGACAGGCTTTTTTCAATCTCATTACTCAGCTTCCGGGCGGTGCGATATACCCGTTCGGCAATAGTAAGGTGCAGACTTTCCTCATCGGGAAGTTCACTTTCCCGAAAGCCGGGGAAAATAATTGCATCCAAATCGGCGAGTATATCCTCAATACTTTCTCTGCTGGGAAGATTGGGGCCGTTAAAATGATTGATGAGCCCATAGTCTTCATAAGAAGCAACCAGGGCTTTAACACTTTCAGTTAATCGTTCCATATCAATAATGTATCAATTTCTATTATATCCAATATTATTAAAAATAAATACTACCACTATTCTAAATCGAGACAATCCACCGGCAGAGCATTAACGGTGCAGGTGACTTGCCTTTAGACCTCGGCGGCGCTTGAAATGGGCTAAAAGGCTTTCGCTAAAGAAGGTCTCAATGATTTTTTTATTGTTAAGCGCGTATTGTTCACCCACAGAAATGAGATGTTTCGCCCGGGCAAAGTCGAAGGGAGTAGCCGGATCTTCCGGGTAAAGAGTGAGGGTGGCCCGGTCAGCATCTCCCCGCTGTATATGGGAAATAGCGACTTCCAAGGCGCGATAGACAACCTGGGGTCCTGTTCGGAGGTTGCTGCTCCGGGTGAGCATAAAGGCTCCCACATCTACGGCTAATATCCTGGTGTATCCCAAATCACGGGCTATATAAACCGGAAGATTATTAACAAGGCCGCCATCCACAAGGTGCTGGCCATCAATTTCTAGGGGGTCAAAAAAGGCAGGGAAAGCCATGGAAGCTCGCTGGGCACGGGCAAGAGAACCGGAAGAAAGCACCACTTCTTTGCCAGTAATCAAATCCACCGCATTGCAGCGAAAAAGCACAGGAAGTTCTTCTATAATCTTATGTCCGGTTAATTCTTCTAGAAATTCCAATATACGGCTGCCTGAGTCTATGGCAGGCTTGGTTGCAAAACGGCTCAGCATTTGTCCTGTTTCCAGGACCCGGCCCATAGGACCCGAGAAATGAAAGCGGGAAACATCCAGATACCTGCGGATGTCAAACTTGGAAACCGCTACTGCTTCCATTTCTTCCGCGGTATAGCCTGCGGCGTACAGGCCGCCCACGATAGCGCCCATGGAGGTCCCCACAACAAGGCTCGGCCGCGGGTATCCCCACTGTTCCAGGGCTTTCAGGACACCAATGTGCATGAAGCCCTTGGCGCCGCCCCCAGAGAGAACCAGCGCCCAGCGAAGACCGCGGCCCATCAAGAGAACCTCCCGCAGCTCAGCACCTAGTTGCTGCAGCCAGAGCAGCCTGCGCAGCCGCCGCCGGAGCGGTCTTCTCCTACACCAACAGGCTCTTGCGTACCGTGAGGTACACCGTCCTGGGTGTCTATGGTGAGGGGCCGTACATTAAGGGCCTTTTTAGAGCCCTGTTTGGCGACTGCGCTGGCAGCGGCGCCGGCGCTGGCAGCGGCGGTCCCATCGGCGGCGGCAAGGTGCCCCGTCACCGAAACACCCTGGGCGCCGGCCTTATCCACCAGGCTCGATAGGTCCTGGTTCCCCTTAAAGCGGAGTACGTTGACCATAAAAATGTTGAGCTTGTTGATAATGTTCGGCGGCAGCAGGTTGCCGTCTACCTCGACCGAGAGGGTAGGATAGTTCCGGTCCCGGGCCCAGGGGGTAAAGAGGCCTTCGATTACCCGGCCGATAAGACAGGCGAAGGGAGAAATATTCACAATGCCCGAATAACCGTGCTGCATAGCCGTAGCTGCCACACCGCTTGATACGGCGATTTCTGAGTTTAGTTCCAGGTTCACAAAGTGTTCCTGGGTATTCTGCATGATTAGATCCATGTCGTGGGGAGTTTCTGGCACGAGGCCGGTGGGTTCCAGTATAGAGAGAACCTTTTTTTCCACCGAGTGTTTCCACCACTCTTCTACACGGAGTTTTACCAGATCCCGGGCAGGCTTGGAGAACCAGCGGCGGACCGGGGGCTGGAGTTTTATCAGTTTATTCAGGGCATACTTGCGGACAAAGTCAAGGTAATGGATCCACTCGGCAATGCCAGAAACCTTTACCGCAATTCCCCGTTCACTCATAAGATCGATAAGTTCCCCTACCGCAAAGTCATCCCGGCGGACATAAATTTCGCCCACCACGAGTACCTTGGGACAATCAGAAAGTTTCCGTTTAAGAGGAATTTTCTTAACATCCTCCGCGATACGCCGAAGTTCGGACCAGAGCTTTTTGGGATCCCTTTCGATCACATCCATCATCTTTTGCCATGAGTCCTCGAACTCCCTGACAGCCTTTTCAGGATCCGCAGCGGTAGCCTTTAAGGCAGTCTGGATATCCTTAAGGTAGTCCGTAACCACAAGGCCCTTCCACATATCCTTGGCGAAGTCAGGCCCAAGTTCGGTATAGGAATTGTCAGCCGAAAGGGTAAAAACCACCACGTTTTCGAGCCTCAGGTCCCGGAACAGGTTTTCGTAATATACATAGTACTGGCCGGTCCGGCAGGGGCCGGTGGTTATCGGAACAAAGAGGAGGTACAGCTCATCCTTCCGGTATTTTTCTGACGTAAAGTACCGAAGCGCACTGCCGAGTACCAGGTGGCTCGGAACACATTCTTTTCCCGAAGCATGGGCACGGGCCACCTGAATGGTCCTAAAGTCCGCCACCGGCAGGGCCTCCGAATTAAGCCCCACGCCCCGGAGCATGGCCGCCATAAAGCTCGTAGAAACATTACCCATATTGGAAAGGAGTATCTTGACCCGTGGGTTATTCCGCACCGGGACCTTTTCTCCGGTTTTCTTATTCACTACCCTGAGGTCTTCCCCGCCGCCATATTCGAACTTCCAGCCGTTGTCGTACCGTTCCTGCTCCATCTCGAACTTTTTAGCCCGGTACCCGTCGATAATATCCAGGAAGGCCTCCACCCGGGTATCGATGCCCGCATCGGCCGAATGGGAATCCAGTTCCAGCACCAGGAAGGGTTTTTGGCCCATGATCCACTTAAGATAATGGAGCATAAACGAGTCGGGGGCACAGGAGAAGTTGGTAATCCAGGTCACGTAGATATTGTTTTCCCCTTTAAGCAGGTTTGCGGCCCGCATATCCTGCTGGCCGTAATACCAGTACATGTTGGGGAAATTGTTCTTTTCCTCTTCCAAGGGGAGTATATCAAAGGGGATGACCGAATAACCCCGGGTCGTAAATTTCCGGGGAATACCCATATTTGCTTCGGCGGTAAAGGCATTGTAGGGCCGGCCCAGAATGGCGATAACCGGCCGGTCCGCCTTGCGGGCCTCTTCCAGGGCTTCCCGGCCGAGCTTAGTGGCCGCTGTAAAGTATTCCCGCTGCTTTGCCAGGGCTTTTTCAAAGGCCGCCTTCGTTTCCGCTTCGCCGATGCCGAGCTGGGCGGTCATGACGGTAAAGAGTTCCAGGGCCTTTTTGTCACCGAATTTAAAGCTCACCACCAGGGGCAAGAGCCGCTTTTCATCCACATCGGGGAAGGCTTTTTTAATATAATAGGGAAGACTCTGGGTAATGGGACAGAAGTTGGCGTGCACATCATCTTCGTAGCTCGGCATATCGCGGAAATGGGGCAAGAGCACATAATCGGCACCCTTATTAAGACAGTCCTGCACCGCCCCATGGGCAATCTCCGCGGGGAAACAATAGCTGCTTTCTGCCCGGGCTACCCCTTCGTGGGACACTTCGTCGGAAAGGAAGGTTTTTATACCCAGTTCATGGAAGAACCAGGAATAGAGGGGATACAAGGTATGAACCGAAAAGGCCCGGGGAATACCAACAGTGTAATTCCGCTTTGCCACAAAGGTATCTGCCTTGGGGGCAAATTCTTCGAATAAGAGCTGGTTTCGCTTTGTCACATAGTCAAAGACGGGGACATCCTTTACGGCCTTGCGCATATTGGTGTACTTATTGCAGCGGCCGCCAAACATATAAGAATGGCCGTTTACCTTAAGAATCTGGATGGGGCAGCGGTTATCGCAGGATTGGCAGGTAAAGACCCGGTCATAGATAATTTCCCGGGAGAGGACTTCATCAATATTGATGGAAACCTCCGACAGGAGTCCCTCAGCCTGCTTGCGTTTTGCAAGGAGCGCTACACCGAAACAACCCATGAGCTCCGGTGACGGAGGAACGAGAATTTCCTTGTCCAGCAGCATGGCAAAGGCCAGGGGGACCGCCTTGTTTTTAGCTACCCCGCCCTGAAGGAATATCTTGCCCCCAATCGTGCGGTTACCGACAACCCGGTTCAGGTAGTTTGATACGATGGACCCGACAATACCGGCGGTAATATTTTCACGGCTCGCCCCCTGCTGGACCGCCTTTCGGATATCCGAATTGATAAAGGCCGAACAGTGCTCGCCGAACTTGAGCGGCGCATCGGCCATAAGGGCGATGGGGGCAATATCCTTGGCGCTGTGAATGGATAGGTCCCCTGCGGCGGACTCTTCCAGGAAGGACCCTGTACCGGCAGAACAGGCTTCGTTCATGGCATAGTCGATAGGGACACCATTTTTAAGAAGCACATATTTTGCATCCTGGCCGCCGATTTCAAAAATCGTTTCAACCGTGGGATCAAAGTAGGTAGTACCCACCGAGTGGGCAATGATTTCGTTGTAAACCCCGGGAGTTTCAAGGAAAACACCGAGGATTTCCCGGGAAGAGCCGGTGGTGGACACGAGGCGGATGTCTACATTTTTATCCCCCGTGTCGGCAATTACCTTTTCCTGAATGACCTTAAGGCATTCTTTCAGAGCCTTTACGGGGTCCCCATGGGTGCGGCCATAGTGGCTGGCCACGATTTCGTCGGTTTCCGCATCCACAAGGCATGCCTTGGTGGTGGTGGAACCGCCGTCGACCCCCAGGATATACCGGCGGCCGGCCTGCACTTTGCCCTCGCTCTTTTCAAAGAATTTAACCTTGTCCTGCCAGTTATTCAGATTTCCCAGGGTGCCAAAACGGATCGTATTGGCTTTAAGGAGCCGGTCTGCTGCGGGAAGGGACGATCCCTGCTGTTCTGCGAGGACTGCAGCACCGAAGGCCTCGAACACCGGGGCAACATTGGGAATAATAAACTCAATCTGGGGGGCCTTCTCCTTGATGAACCGGATAATATGCCGGTTCAGGGTAACGCCGCCCACGAGGACTACCTTTCCGGACTGGATTTTAGCCCGTTTCAGAAAGTCAATGACCTTTACGGCCATAACGTCCGAAAGGGAAAGAACAATATCATCCTTGGTGGCTTCCCGTTTATTAAGCCGGTGGGTACAGTCGCTCTTCATGAAGACGGAACAGCGGGACGAAAGACTGAGCACCTTTGCCGTATCAGGGACCTTGTCGATGTCCTGGAGTGTCATGTTCATACGGCCCAGCTGCTGTTTAAGGAATTCCCCCGTACCGGAAGCGCACTTGCTACCAGAAAAATTGTTGATAATCTTGCCGTTTTCGTCCATCCGGTAGACCACCAGGTCTTCGCCGCCCATACTGACCACCGCATTGGGCTTGAGGTCCAGAGCCTTGAGAGCCGCTTCCACACAGAGGGGCTCCAGGGTTCCGGCCACATCGAACATAAAGCGGCCTTCATTGCCGGTTACCAGCGTGGGGATTCCCTCATCAATATGGCCTTCAGAAAGGAGCTTGCGAACCACCGCATTAAAGTCGCCCTCATGGGGAAGAGATGCGGTCCAAAGGGGGATATTGTTTTCGGCAAGTACCATTTTAAGACTTGTCGAACCGATGTTGATTCCGAGTGAGCGCATAGTAGAACCTCGTTAGGAACGATTAACCAGTCTATTTCCAGCTAACGGGGCTGAAAAAACCAAGACTGGCTGGCGGTCCTGAAACCTTTTTTTGATGATTTAACTGCGGTCTGTCTCAAAGGGTCGCCAAATATGATAATGTATAGTAACAAAGCGCATTATTTGTGGCAATAGAGGCAATTTCAAAAGGTTATTGAAATGGTTGTTCCTTTTTCAGAATTAATTTCCATGTGCCCCTTAATTTGCTGGACCAGGGTCTCGATAAGGGTAAAGCCGAGGGATGTTTTGGCCCGTTCCTGCCAGTTCTCAGGAAGTCCCGGCCCATCATCGGAAATCAGCAAACGGCGGCCCCCGGTCGGAAGCCGTTTAAGACTAATAGCAAGAAAGCCCCCGTTTCTGCTCTTATAGGCATACTTAAAGGCATTGGTAACCGCTTCGTTGAATATGAGCCCCAAAGGGGTGGCCATATCAAGGCTTACCTCAATTGGATCAATATCCATGGTAATGTTCACCTGTAACCGGGTCTCGTAATAGGCCGATGAAAGTTCATCTAAAAGCCGTTCCAGGTACTCTTTCATTTCTATTGATGAAAGCCGGTCCGAGCGATACAGAAGCTCATGAACCTGGGCCATGGTACGGATTCGCTGCTGGGTTTCTTCCAGCAAGATCTGATCATGTTCGCTCGTAAGCGATGCAGCCTGGAGCTGAATAAGGCTCGAGACAACCTGCAAGTTATTTTTTACCCGGTGGTGAATCTCCTTGAGGAGGGTTTCCTTTTCCCGGAGCGACAATGCCAGGGCTTCTTGCATCTTATGCTGTTCGGTAATATCCCGGACTATAAAGAGGACCAGGTCCTGTTCACCCCCAAGGCGGACAATGCGAGCTTCGAAATGCCTGAGTCCCTCAATAACGTTGAGATCATATTCAATAACAACAACCGACTGAGATTGCAACGCTCTTGATATGGCATCCAAAAATTGGGATACTAATACCGGAGACATACCAACATCAGCGATAGTTCTGCCCAAAAGATCCCGTTCTTCGCCAATCAGAATAGCAGGGTTCGATGTTTTAATATCAATATAACGGCCGTCTCTATCAAGAATAAGAAAAAGGTCCGGAAGGGCATTGATGAAGGCCTGATTTTTCCGCTCGCTTCTAATAAGAGCCCGGTTTTTTTGAATGAGTTCGGCGGTTCGCTGGGCTACTTTTATCCGCAATGCTATAGTAAAAAGTATAAGAAGCAGAATAAGCCCCAGCCCTATACTGCCCACCATCAGAATTGGCAGCCAATTGATGGGGCGGCCTATTTCCTGGCCAAGCCAGTGTTTTTCTATATTTTTATACTCTTCATCGGGGATTGCCTCAAAGCCCTTTTTAAGCGCCGTATACAGGTCCCGTCCATCGGGCAAGGTAGAACGGCTTTTGCGCACAGCCCGGTGAAACTGGCCTGAGTACAAAGTAAAACCCTTTTTAAACTGCATCTCCAGATTGTATTTATATAAAAAATAGTTTGCCGGAGGTTCGTCGATGCAAAAAATACGTACATCCTTTGCCTGTGCGGCTCGGATAATAGCTTCGTAACTGGGAAAATATAAAAAATCAGTAATTCCCTTCGATTGAAGTACATCTATCGCCGCGTCTCCTTCCTTTACGGCGATCCGGAAGCCTGTCAGATCCTGTACACTTCCAATACCCGAAATACTTTTATGAAAATAAACCGATACAGGAATGTCTGCATAGGGCTCTAGAAAGTCAAATATACGTTCCCGGTCTGGGGTCTTAAAGATGGAATCGATGACATCGGCCCTGCCAGCACGGATTTCTTCCTGAGCCTTACTCCAATCCATATCATCAAAACGGACCTTAATACCGGTAACGCGGGACCAGGCTTTCCACTGGTCTGGAATAATCCCCTGCACTTCTCCCGCATTATTACGGAACACATAGGGCGGATAGTTGTCGTCGCA
>JAIWNU010000149.1 GCA_020216655.1 Treponema sp.
CGCGCCCGCAGCGCCCGCAGCGCCCGCAGGGCTTGCCGCAGCAGGCTGTTCATTCGCCGCAGCGGTACCAGTGTTGGCAGCCGACGCAACAGCTGCTGCATCTAAGGACATCCGCAGCAAGACACCCTTGTCGCTCTTATTTTTTACGAGGTCAGCCACAAATATTTTTACGTCCGCGCTGCCGTCGGCATTGACATCCAGGGGTATTTCCTGACCGAGTTCTACCGAGCTTTCTCCTGCGGGACTGGTCAGAATAACCCGGTCGGTAATCTGGCTTACCTCTATCCTATACTTTTGGGCTCCAAGCTGTACAATTGCCACATCGGAAAGATAATAGCGTTTTTCCATTGTTCCAGAAGAAAGCACATATTCTACAGGCTTACGTACCTTCTGTTCCGTTGCAGTTACATCGGGCTTTGGTTTTAAGACAAAGAAGAGCACCACTCCAAGCACTACCACCGCCGCGCCGGCTCCTGCAAAAAGGGGCCAGCGATGGGCTGGTTTAGGGTCCCGCAGCAATTGTTCCATAGGAACCGGCTGCTCCTGTATCTGGATTGCCTTGTACATGGCAACAAGTTCTTTCGTATCGAGCCCCAGGTAATCACCATAACTTCTCATAAAACCTAGCAGATAGGTATCTCCGGGGAATTGGGCAAAGTCCTCGGCTTCCAGAGCTTCCAGGTATTTTTTCGGAATGTTAGTATCTCTATATATCTGATCAAAGGTTATGCCCTTTGCTTCTCGAGCGGACCGTAATTTTTCTCCAATCGATTCCACAGACGCCTCCTCTATTATTCCGCATCCTTAAAAAGGAAATTGTTATATACGTTTGCCGAAGCAGGAGAATCATAGGCGAAACGGGATTCGCCGATCCCCTGGTTCAGTTTTATTTCTGTAAAATTAAAAACGATTAAGTCGCCGGCAAGGGTGGTTCCTTCGATGCGGCGAATCAATTTGGTTTCCGGATTAATGCTGAGTTTAAGCTCCCTAAAGCCTTCCGAGACACTGCGGCGGGTAAGAGTCAGCTTTATAACCAGCTCCGCAGAGCCCTGATCCAGCGGCACCGGATCCGGCCCGATAGTGTATGCACTATTGTAGTTTTTGCGGAGCAATCCAAGTCCCTGGGCCGAAGCAAGGGCAGCCCCGGAGGCACTGTTGTTTCTTGAGGTTGTCTGGCTTAATACGGCCCGATATTCGGGGAGGTATACCGTCAGCGTGTCTCCATTATATGCAATAACCTGTTCCTCAGGCTTGGTGAAATCTATTCTGACAAGATTGGGATTTTTATAAATGATGGTACCGAACATATCGGTCTTTCCGGCGCTTACCACAATTTTGGCGCTGTAATCCTTGACTGTGCCATACACTTCAGCAACCAGAGACAAATATTTATCGGCTGTTAAAATTTCCTGACCATGGACGGCAAATACACTTACCAATCCCACAAATACCGCAAACACAAAGGTGGACACTCGTCTCACAGCTTGTACCTCGTTTGAATAATGTAGGATTACATAGTATCCGTTAGGGCTTCAAAGCGCAAGAGACTAAAGGCAGGACCTTGGTATCAGCGGCTATAAGGGCAGATTGATGGACTTTTTTTCAGGATCATCGGACTGTTTATAAAAGATTGCCACATTACCGATAACCCGCACCAGTTCAGCACCGAGGGATTCTGCGATATGCTCAGACAATACTCGGCGATCTTCTTTGGATGCAATAAATCTTAGTTTTACCAACTCCCGATTTTGAAGTTCCGCCTCCACAGCCCGCACCACACCTTCGGAAAGGCCTTCTTTTCCAATCATAACGGTGGGCTGCAGGGTAGATGCAAGGCCGGAAAGATAGTTCCGTTGTTTGCTGTTTAACATGTATTCCTCCGGCCTTATTTATGACCGAAGAGGGCCTTTTCTGCAATAAGCTCGTCGGTGAAGGGCCAGGGGATTGTGGAACTCGAATCTATAAAAAGGCAAGGCAACTGCCGTGCATCCGAACGATGCACCCAGTTGGGAAAATCTTCGACAATCCTGATGGAACCGATAATATGCTCCGTACCAAGACCAGCCTTTTCGGCCTTAATGAGCCGCCAGAGGGCGGCAGCGGCCTCTATAGAGGTATTCTGATAGCGTGATACGAGGAGATCGATAGTAACCAGCGAACGCGAAGCCTGGCCCGCATGGTTCTGCATATAGGAAAGGAGTTCCGGTTTTGCTTCTGCAAGGGACCCGAGACCAGTTACTATATCCAGTAAAATATCAAAGCCGTAAACCAAAGGGAGCCCATAAAGGCGGACCTCGGGGGCATCTTTAGTAGTCAGCACCAGGGCTGGAATCGTATCCAGCCTGAATTTTCGGAGCAAATCGCCGCTTTCTGTGGCATCGCTGATTTCTACGGAGACCCGGCTGGAAAGCTCAGCCAATTCCTCCGCCAGCTGTCTCACTTCTCGGGACAGGCTGTCTTCGAACCGATGGGTAAAAACATGGATACTGACGGACCGGCGGATCTGGCCTAAGCGGAGTTCCGCCTCCTTCCGGGCGGCTCTATTTAATACCATAGGTTAAGCATAGGACGAGCCGCCTTTTCCGTCAACTAGCCGACAAGAGGGCCTTGAATTCCTGTTCTTCCAAGGTTTCCTTTTCTAAAAGGTGCTGGGAAATGGTTTCCAGTAAGGGCCTCTTTTCTGCGAGTAAGGCCTTAACCTTAAGGTAGCGCTCGTTTACTATCCGGGCAATTTCCTCATCTATATACTGTTGGGTCGACTCAGAATATTCCCGGTGCATGACCGGCTCGGCGGCAGAAGGACCAAGCATGGAAGCCCCCCGCTGGGTCAGCGCCACATGGCGGAACCGGGGACTCATACCATAGTCGGTAATCATCCTGCGGGCAATGTCGGTGGCCTTCGTTAGGTCATTGGCTGCCCCGGTAGAAATTTTACCGAACACCACATCCTCAGCAGCCCGTCCTCCAAGAAGCACATCAATCTTGCCAAGCAGCTCTTCTTCGGTCATCAGATACCGGTCTTCCACGGGCATCTGAAGGGTATAGCCAAGGGCCCCAAAACCGCGGGGAACAATGGAAATTTTCTGAACCGGATCGGAACCCTTTGTGAAGGCGGCCACCAACGCATGGCCCGTTTCGTGGTAGGCCACAATAGTCCGTTCCTCTTCGTTAATTGCCCGGTTCTTTTTCTGGAGGCCCGCCACGGTTTTTTCAATGGCCTCGTCAAAATCCTGCTGTTCAACCATTTTTCGACCGGCCCGCACCGCAAGCAGGGCGGCCTCGTTTACTATATTCGCTAAATCCGCACCGGCAAAGCCCGATGTTTTGCGGGCTACCTTGCTCAAATCCACTTCGGGAGAAAGCTTTACCGTCCGCGCATGGATCTTAAGAATCGCTTCCCGCCCTGCCAGGTCGGGCCGGTCCACCAATACCTGCCGGTCAAACCGTCCGGGCCGGAGCAGGGCCGGATCCAATACATCGGGCCGGTTGGTGGCCGCCAGTATTATGAGCCCGCTGGTGGCATCAAAGCCGTCCATTTCCACAAGAAGCTGGTTCAGGGTCTGTTCCCGCTCGTCATTGCCGCCGATAGCACCGGTGATACGGCTTTTGCCTATCGCATCAAGTTCATCAATAAAAATGATACAGGGAGCCTTTTCCCGGGCCTGCTTAAAGAGGTCCCGCACCCGTGCAGCGCCCACACCGACAAACATCTCCACAAAATCAGCGCCGCTCATCTTAAAGAAAGGAACCCCCGCTTCTCCGGCCACAGCCCGGGCAAGCAGGGTCTTGCCGGTCCCCGGAGGACCTACCAGAAGCACACCCTTGGGTATTTTACCCCCAATTTCCGTATACTTCCGTGGGTTTTTAAGGAAGTCTACCACTTCGACCAGCTCTTCTTTCGCTTCGTCCACGCCGGCCACATCAGAAAAGCGGGTAACCACGTCTCCTTCGGCTACAATGACCGCCCGGTTCTGGCCAATAGACAGGACGTTGTTTCCCATGTTGCCCATCCGGCGGATAAGGAGCCGCCAAATAAAGAAGAAAAATGCAAAGGGGAGGACCCAGCTAAAAATAAAGTCTAAAACAGCACTGCCTTCCTTGGAGACCGCATAGTAGCTGACCTTTTTTTCGTCCATCAATTTAATCAATTCCGGATCGTAAATAGGCACAGTCCGGTATGCCGCTTCTGGCGGAGCATACTTCCGGGTGAGCAGATCGGGGGACTGTTTTTTTTCGCTGGTGTAGCCCGTGTAATAGTTGGAATCCAGCTCTACCCGTTTAATTTCACCGGAGGCGATTTTTGCCTTAAACTCAGAAAAATCTATGGTTGGATTTACGTTATTAAGGAATACATAATTAAAGAGGCTCATCAACACAATGAGCACGACCACATAGCCCAAAGAAAAACGCCACTGCCAATTGCCAAAGGGGCTATTGCCCGGCACCGGGTCGGGGCTGCCGCCGAAGGGAAAATTAAAGTTCTTTTTAGGGGTGCCCTTTTTGGGCCGTCTCACCGTTTTGCGTTTCTGCTCATTATTCATTAATAAAACACTCCTACAATTAAAATACCTAATTTTCCCTCCGGAGGCTATCTTGCACAATAAAAAACTTATGCTAAGGGCTGTCTCATAAACACATCCAGCTTTGGATAGGGAATTTCTATTCCCTCCTGGGCAAAACGCCGGTGTATATCGGTCATAATGGAGTTCTTTAAATTGAGGAATTCAGACTTTTCGAACCATAACCCCACGAGGATGTTGATACCCGAAGCATCAAATTTATCAAAAAGGATGAGGGGCTCCGGGTTATCCAGCACATAGGGGTTTTTCGCAGCCACATCCAGCAGTATGCTGCGGACCCGCTCCAGGTCAGATTTGTACCCCACGGTTACCCAAACGTCGAGCCGCCGAATCGGGAAGCGGGTAATATTGGTCAGATTGGTCTTTATCAGAGTTTCATTAGGGATGCGGATATAACGATTATCGAAGGTCTGGATTTTTATTGAAAGGAAATCGATAGATTGAACCACGCCGCTTACATCCCCCACCTGTATGACATCCCCCAGTTGGAAGGGCTTTTCGGATATTAAAAAGAGCCCGGAAATAACGTTGGATACCGAGGTTTGGGCCGCGAAACCGACCGCAATACCTGCAATACCGGCGGCGCCTAAAAGGGCGCTCAAGTCTACCCCCAGGGCATTAAAGAGGGTCATGACCGCAACGACATAGCCCGTGTACCGGATCACCTTTTTAATCACAAAAACCCGCGGCTCCGGTACGGCGGTAGAAATCATTTTACCGACCACCCGCCGCACAATACTGAAAACCAGCAGAACCAGCACTATGGCAATAGTGGTGCCTAACACCTTATTGTAAAAATCTGCCGAGGTGAATTGGGATAAAAAATGCGAAATATTAGAAAAAACAAGTTCCGTATTCATGCAAGACTCCTACATGCCGGTAATAGATTTCAGGAAATTCATGCCCCGCCGGACTAGGAGTTCACTCAATCCTGCCCGGTTACCCGTATGGACCTTTTTCCTATTACGATGGACTGCCGAATCTACACTCATTCTCAGCCCCCCATCGGCGGTTGTATCGATAAGCACCGTATCGCCGGTTAGGTAGCCATCCTGCTCATAGATGTTCATGAGGTCTGTAAAAATTGCCAGCCGCTTTAAGTCCAGCTCGTTCTTTGAGGTGTTTCGGACAAGAATTTCACAATGGATAAGGGATTTACAGGCCGATGAAACTGACATGACATCGATGCCCGTATTCCCGTCCATGGCTTCTGCTGTTGCAACTTCGCCCTTGCATTGAGGATCCAGCATTAGCGGCAAGGACAGGCAGAGGTCCCCCGATGTCTTGTCCCCGAACCAGGTGGGCGAAAGATTAAAATGCTGTTTTTCCGCCAATACGGTCCCATCTTCCAGCTCAAATCGGAGGAGCGGCGGCAGGGCTACCGAAAAACGAGCCTCGGCCCCCGGCAGCAGTTTTATTTCGTTCCGGACCGTGATAAGATAGGGCCGGTTTGCATAATAAGGCCTAAGGGCTACCTTTTTCCCCCTGCCGACCGCAAAAGACACAGGAGCCTCTCCGGGATGCTCCACCGGTTCAGGACCTCCCGCATCGGGGCTGAGATCGAGAAAGGAGCCAGAAAGAAAGGCAAGCCGCCATTCTTCACCGTTCTTCCGCAAAAACGCGCGGCCCCCATCGAGCCGCCACTCATACCAGGTTATTTCCTGAGGTGCAAAATAATCCCACATGCTGTTAAATATAAATAAAAACCGGTATTCTTGTCACTTGCAAAGGATCTTCATTCCATCACAAATCTATGGTACCATCTGGGTACCTTTTTCAAACCATTTTAACGGAGCATACTATGATGCACTTAGCGGACTATCCACAGCGTCGTTACAATCCCTTAGCAGGTGAATGGGTTTTGGTTTCTCCCCACCGTACCAAACGACCCTGGCAGGGACAGGTAGAAAAACCCACCATCGATAAGCTGCCTGAATATGACGAAACCTGTTATCTATGCCCCGGAAACGAGCGGGCCGGGGGCGTAAAAAATCCAAAATATGACGGAGTCTTTACCTTTCCCAACGATTTTGCCGCCCTGCTTCCCGAAGCGCCCGAAGAGTCTATGAACGAAGCTAATGGCCTGTTCCAGGCTGTAACAGAACGGGGCCGCTGCGAGGTGCTCTGTTTTTCTCCCCGGCATGACCTGACCCTGCCCCGTATGGATCTTGCTTCGATAGAAAAGGTAGTCCGGGTATGGCAGGAAAAATACCGAACCCTCGGCTCGGATCCCCACATCTCCTATGTGCAAATATTTGAAAACCGCGGTTCCGTCATGGGCTGCTCCAACCCCCACCCCCACGGCCAAATCTGGGCTACCGAACACCTGCCTGACCTGCCTGCCAAAGAAGATAGCCGCCAGCGGCTTTATAAAAAGGAGCATGGCAGCTGCCTACTCTGCGATTATGTACAGCAGGAACTTAAAAAGAACGAACGGATTATCTTCCAGAATGATTCCTTTGTTGCCCTGGTGCCCTTCTGGGCTGTATGGCCCTATGAGGTCATGATACTACCCAAGCGGCATTTTGCATCCATTGACCAGATGACCGACAAGGAAGTAAGCGATTTTGCGGATGCCCTGAAACGGATGGGGACCCGCTTCGACAACCTATTCCTTACTTCATTCCCCTACTCCATGGGCTTCCACCAGAAACCCACAAAACCAGTGCAGGACACCGAAGGGGATGCAGCATGGCACTTCCATGTTCATTATTTCCCGCCCCTCCTGCGAAGCGCCACGGTGCGGAAATTCATGGTCGGCTTTGAACTGCTCGCCATGCCCCAGCGGGATATTACCCCCGAATCTGCCGCAGAACGGCTGCGCTCCCTTTCAGAAGTCCACTATATGGAGCAGCAGCAATGACAGGCTACGAACTGCTTCAGCGTCTTTCCAAAGCAAGCAGCCGGGACCGCCTTGCGGAACTGTACGGAGCATCCCAGGTTGATGAAGCCCAACGGCGTTACCGGAGCCTGCTTGAAGCTACCTTGCAGGCCTTTCCCGAAACAGAAGGAAATATCCATGTGTTTACCGCCGCCGGCCGAACCGAACTGGGGGGCAACCATACGGATCATAATCATGGAAAAGTACTTGCCGCATCCATCCAGCTCGATGCCCTGGCCTTTGTGAGCCCCCGGCAGGACAACAAGGTTATTTTTAGGTCCACTGGCTACAGCGATGTAGTAGTAGACATTTCAGAAACGGAACCAAAAGAACAGGAAAAGGGCACGACGGAGGCCCTCGTCCGGGGAATCGCCGCGGAATTCAAAAACCGGGGGGTACCAGTCCGCGGGTTTACCGCCAATGCGGCCTCCACGGTTCTCTCCGGCTCTGGCCTTTCGTCCTCCGCGGCAGTAGAGGTCCTTTTTGGCACCATTTTTGACCGGCTCTACGGCGGCGGGAACCGCAGCGCCGTAGAAATTGCCCAAATCGGTCAGCGTGCCGAAAATGTCTACTTTGGCAAGCCCTGCGGGCTCATGGACCAGGTCGCCTGCGCCTCAGGAGGCGCGGTGGCCATCGACTTTAAGGATCCGGCCCGCCCGCTGGTAACCCAGGTCCCCTTTGATCCAGGCCTCTCTGGCTATGCCCTCTGTGTGGTCGATACGGGCGGGAGCCACGCTGACCTGACCGATGAATACGCTGCGGTTCCCGCCGAAATGAAGGCCGTGGCAGCCCACTTCGGCAAAGCGGTCCTCCGTGATGTTGATAAAAAGGACTTTTATGGGGCCATACCCGCCCTGCGGCAAAAGGCCGGAGACCGGGCCGTACTGCGGGCCCTGCATTTTTTTGCTGAAAACGACCGGGTGGATGCCATGCTTCGGGCAGTGCAGGCCCATCACGAAGCGCAGAACGCTTCTGAGCGGCAGCAGGCTATGGAAACCTTCCTCAGCCTTGTGAACGAGTCTAGCAATTCATCCTGGGAACTTTTGCAGAATGTTACTTCCGTAAAGTCCGTAGGAGAACAGGGCCCCGCCCTCGCATTAGCCATGACCCGCGACTTTATACAGAGCCTGGGCCGCGGTGCCTGCCGGGTACACGGAGGAGGCTTTGCCGGCACTATCCAAGTGTATATCCCGACAGAATCGGTCGGCCTGTACCGGGACTGGATGGCCGGAACCTTCGGCGAAAAGGCAGTTACCCAGCTGCGTATTCGGCCGGTAGGGGCTGCAGAGCTCCATTTTGACTAACAAAGTAGGATTGCTTGCGGTTGCGCGCGGTTTCAATAAAACCGCATGCAACCGCTGATACTAATCGTGGCCCAACAAAGCAACTTTTTCGGCGGCTGAGATCAGAGCCGCCGGCTTTCGTACTTTAAGCTCTTAAAAAAAGCATTTACTTCGGGTATGATAGGGTCGATACTAGAACTATCAGACCTTTGGAACATAACTGCACAATCAAAGGCCTGAAGGACCGAGTCTATTTGGAGGGGAAACGCTTTGGCTTATCCTAATGCACTATCCGCTTACCGGGAAACAAGGGTTCGCACCGCCAGCCAGGGACAGCTTATCATCATGCTTTATGATGAAGCGGTCAAACAGCTGGACCACAGCATAGAACTTCTGAACCTGAACCAAAGGGGCAAACCCGATCCATCCCGGATCGAACCAATAAACAAAGCTCTGGTAAAAGCCCAGGAAATTATAACCGAATTGATGGTTTCCCTGGACTTTGAACAGGGCGGCGACATTGCCAAGAACCTGTTCTCCCTGTACACCTGGTTTAACCGGGAACTGCTCGAGGCAAATCTTGCAAAAGACGTGGAACGCATTAAGGCTGTCCGCACCATGATGAACGAATTGCGGGGAGCATGGCAGGAAGTGGTCGCAAAAACCGCTGCAGAACACCGGGGAAATCCTTCTTCCGGAATCAACATCGCAGGGTGAGGTATACCGATGGCAAGCACCGAATCTGGACAGAAACAGCTTACGTTATCAGAGGAGGAACTTGCCCATCGGGTTGCGGTGCTTAAACGGTTCCGGGAGTTATTGGTAGAACAACGGAACCGTTTCCAGGAATACCTGGTAGTTCTGGACAAGCAAAAGGAAGTCATCGAAAAGGGTGATACGGATGCCCTCCTTTCCCATGTTGAACTGGAAGAAAAGATCGTTTCCGATATTTTTGCCATTCAGAAAGTAATAGACCCACTGGAAGACCTCTATAGGGCCAGCTATCCTGAGCGGGAAACAGAGGTCCCAAAACTAAAGGCGGCCCTGGAAGAGTTAAAGAACGAAGCTGTACAGCGGTCCCAGCGGAACCGGAATCTCCTTTCAGAACGAATGGATAAGCTGCGCAGCGAAATTAAGACCCTCAGAAACAACCCGTTTGCCGCCCAGCGCTCCGTTTATGACAATTCCGGAGCCGCTTCGCTAGTTGACATTAAGGGATGAACAATCATAAATCGCCTATTTATCTCATCGACGCCTACGGACTCATATACCGGTTTTACTTTGCCTTTATAAGCCGGCCCCTACGAAACAGCAGGGGAGAAAATGTATCCGCCCTATTCGGCTTTGCCCGGACCATGAGCAGTCTGCTTAATGACGGAGCTCCCCTGGCAGACACGGAAGGCAAAATATGCCCCAATCGGGTAAAGCCCAGTCATCTTGCAGTAGCCTTTGACGCCCCGGGACCTACATTCCGGCACGAAAAGTTCGAAGCCTACAAGGCGACCCGGCAGAAAGCCCCTGATGATCTCCATGCCCAGGTTCCCCTGGTAAAGCAATTTCTCGAACTCCTTAACGTTCCGATCCTGCAGGTTCCCGGCTACGAAGCGGATGATATCATCGCCACCATAGCGGAACAGTGCCGCCGGGAAGGCAGAGCCTGCTACACTATTTCGTCTGACAAAGATTTGCTCCAGCTTGTTGGGGATGGGATTTATCAGCTCAGACCTGGGAAGAACAGCCTCCCCCAGGAGGGTATTTCCCTTGAACTCGTGGGGCCTGACGAAGTAAAGGCCGAATGGGGTGTCCCGCCCGCAAAAGTGTTAGACATCCTTGCCCTTATTGGAGACAGCTCAGACAACATTCCCGGCGTTAAAGGAATCGGTGAAAAGACTGCGGAAAAACTCATGGCCCGCTATGGCTCGCTGGATGAAATTTACAAAAACATCGCCAGCATCGAAGGCTCTGTGGGAAAAAAACTTGCCGAAGGGCGGGAAATGGCCTTTTTTTCCCGTTCACTCATCGAGCTTTGCAGTACTGTTCCCCTTCCCATCAATACACTGGAGGACCTTTCCCTGCACAAGCTGGATACCCGGTCAGCGGCCCGTTTCTTGTTAGACCAGGGTATACGGCAAGCAGCGCTCAGTCTGGATCCCAATGCAGCGGCTCACGGGGCGGCCAACGCAGGCGCTGCTCTTTCGCAAGAAACGAGCCCCATTACCGGCACCACTGCTGCCCCCCACAGCGGGATGGCAGGCACAGAACTGAGCGCTGAACTGAGCTCTGAAAATCGAGACAAAGGCGCGACTACACCAGAATCTCTCATTGCTCCTGAACTGAAAGCCCCCGGCCGCTATAAAACGGTGCTCGAATTGTCAGAGCTGCACCAAATTCTGGACCAGGCCCGCAAGCAGAAGCTGCTTGCCCTCGATTTCGAAACCGATTCTCTTGAGCCATGGGATGCCCGGGTGGTGGGCTTTTCCCTTGCCCTGCAAGCAGGCACAGCCTGGTATGTTCCGGTCATGGCCCACCAGGGGATTGCCCCTCATATTGATGGATCAGCGGCAAAACAAGCGCTGGAGGAAATCCTTTTGGACCCTGCCATGACCATCGCTGCTCATAACGCAAAGTACGATTACGCCGTATCCCGCCATTGGGGCATAGCGCCCTGGGCTGCCCGAATCTGGGATACCATGGTAGCCGCCTGGGTCCAGGACCCAGAACGGGGCAATTATGCGCTGGATTCGCTCATTGGATCCCACCTGGGGCTTAAGACTACCCCCTACGAAGAAGTAGTCCCCAAGGGTAAAACCTTTGACACCATCAGCTTGGAAAGCGCCACAGCCTATTCCTGCGAAGACGCGGATTACACCCTGCGCCTTAAGGCTATTCTGGAACCGCGGCTCAAGGATATGGGCTGCATCGACCTGTTCCGCAACCTGGAAATGCCCCTGCTCCCTATTTTAAGCGAAATGGAAGGACGGGGCATTAAAATAGAGGCGGAGGTACTCCGCACCTACGGCAAAGAGCTCACCCAGGAGTTAAAATCCATAGAACAAGAGATATATAGCCTCGTGGGACACGAGTTTAATATAGCCTCTACCAAACAGCTCCAGGAAGTCCTCTTTGTGGAACGGAAACTGCAGGCTTCCAAAAAAACCAAGACCGGCTACTCCACCGACGTAGCGGTGCTGGAAGAACTGGCCCGGGAAGACCCGGTGCCGGCCCATATTCTGCGTTACCGCACCCTGGCCAAGCTCAAGTCTACCTATGTGGACACCCTGGCTGACCAGGCGGGAGCGGACGGCCGGCTTCGTACCCATTTTGTACAGACCGGCACCGCTACGGGCCGGCTTTCGAGCAGGGACCCCAATTTGCAGAACATCCCTATTAGGGATGAAGAGGGCCGGCGAATCCGGCAGGCCTTTGTGGCCGAACCGGGGCAGGTGCTCATTTCTGCGGACTACAGCCAGATCGAGCTTGTAGTCCTGGCCCATCTTTCACAGGACCCGGGGCTCTGCGAAGCCTTTATTAAGGGGCAGGATGTACACCGCAGAACCGCCAGCCTTATATTCGGCATCAACGAAGATCAGGTTACGGGAGATCAGCGGCGCATCGCCAAGACAATCAATTTTGGGGTCATGTACGGCATGAGCGCCTTTAGGCTTTCCAACGAACTGGGCATAAGCCGCAGCGACGCCCAGATGTTCATCAATATGTACTTTACGACTTATAAGGGCATTAGGAAGTTTATTGATGATACGATCCGCGAAACGGAACGAACCGGCTACTCCCAGACTATTCTCGGCCGGCGCCGGTATATTCCAACCATTAACTCGCGGAACAAGACCGAAAAGGCAGCGGCAGAACGGGTCGCCATTAATACGCCCATTCAGGGATCCGCAGCGGATATTGTAAAACTTGCAATGATTCGGCTGGATAGGGCGCTCCGGCAAAAACAGAGTCCCGCCCGTATGCTCCTCCAGGTCCATGACGAGCTTATTTTAGAGTGCCCCCAGGCAGCAGCAGAAGAGACTGCCAAAATCGTGCAAGAAGAAATGGAACAGGCTATCGTTCTGAGGGTGCCTCTCCGGGTCAGCGTGGAAACCGGAAAGCGCTGGGGAGATTTCCACTAAGATGGATGACCGTACTGGCAACACAGGGCCTCACGCTGATAAGAGTGGGGGACCGCGACTTATAGGACTGACCGGCCAGTATTGCGCAGGGAAAAACTATGTCGCAGGCCTGCTTGAGGCCCGGGGCATACCCGTGCTGGATGTGGACAAGCTGGGGCACCAGGCTTTGGAAGAGGAAAAGGAAGCTATCCTTTCCCGTTTCGGAGCGGATATACTCACTCCTGATGGAAACATAAACCGGAGACTCCTTGGGTCCCGGGTTTTTGCAGATCCGCAGGCCCTTAAAGACCTGGAAGCAATCGTCCACCCCCGGGCAAACCAGCTCACCGAAACTTGGATCGCAGGCCGGACTGAACCGGTTCTCGCCATAAACGCTGCCCTGCTCCACCGTTCGGCGGTCTTTTCACGCCTTTCCTGTATTATCATTGTTCAGGCAGGGCTGCTCACCCGGCTTATCCGGGCAAAACAGCGGGATAGGCTGCCCTTTCGGACTCTTTTACAACGATTTAATAGTCAAAATCAATTCACCACTCAATACTTTCATGGAAATGCCGATACCTATGTTGTAAAGAA
>JAIWNU010000150.1 GCA_020216655.1 Treponema sp.
GATTTTAAGATTTTTATTCGGATTGTTTTTCCCCTCATTACACCGGTACTGGCAACGGTGGCCCTCTTTGTGGCCGTTGGTAACTGGAATGCCTGGTTCGATACAATGATTTTTGCCTCAGGCCGGCAGGATTTATCGACCCTCCAGTATGAACTTATGAAATTCCTAGCATCCAGCCAGAACCAGGCCCGCAGCGCTGCCGATGTGGGTGCCATGGGGATGGCCAAAGACTATGCTGCAAGCATTGTGACCCCTGCCAGTATCAGGGCCGCAATCACCGTGGTAGCTGCGGCGCCCATTCTTGTTGTGTATCCATTTCTCCAGCGGTACTTTGTCATTGGACTTACCGTCGGGGGCGTAAAAGAGTAATATATCAAGGAGGAACATGATGAAACGAAGCCGTTTGTATGTGTTAACCATTTTGCTTGTTAGTATAGGCTTGCAATTACATTCCCAGACGTTTAAAAACGAACTCATTCTAACCAGTGATTTTGAAGACGGAAAAATGGGAAATTGGGGTGCCCGGGGGACTGAAAAAGTAGAAGTTACTACCGAAATTGCCAAGAGCGGAAAGTATTCCCTTAAAATTAGTGAGCGAAGTAAAACATGGAACGGTCCAATCCATGTGCTTACGGAAAAACCAGTGCCGGAAGATACGTATATCGTCACTGCCTGGATATACTACAAGGAGGGGCCTGCCCAATCTGGCTTTGTTATGAGCGTTGAGCGGTCCTTCCAGAATGAAAAGCAGGACCACTCCTATATGAATGTGGCTTCCTTCCAGGTTGAACGGGGTGAATGGACCCAGGTGAGCGCCGAATATAACGTACCTAAGGATCCGACCCAGAAGACGATTTGGTTCTATTTTGAGCTTCCCTACAAAGAGGACAACGCGGTAACCGCGAACGACAAAATCAACTTTTATATTGATGATGTGCGGGTCGAAAAAATGGACCCCGCGGCAAAACCAAAAATCGAATTAGCTATTCCGAGTTTGTATGAAAGCATGGCTAAATGGTTCTCTGTCGGAGCTTCGGTGGAACCGGAAGACGTGGAGCCTTCTACCCAGAAAGCACAGCTCATGATTAAGCACTTTGATACTATTGTGGCGGGAAATGCCCACAAAATGGATTCAGTGCAACCTAAAGAAGGTCAATTCGATTGGAACAGGGCCGACAAGATCATTGACTTTGCCGAGATGACCGGTATGAGAATTCGCTGGCATACGCTTTTGTGGCATTCCCAGGTTCCCGCTTGGATGTTCCAGGACCCAAAAGATCCCAACAAAACGGTTTCTAAAGACCTGTTAAACCAGCGGCTTAAAAATCATATTCAAACCATAGTGCGCCGTTACAAGGGCAGGGTAGAGTCCTACGATGTGGTCAACGAAGTCCTGTCAGACAACGGAGGATTTAGAACCGGATCGGAAGGATCCAAGTGGTATCAGATTTTGGGACCTGAATATATTGAAAATGCCTTCCGCTGGGCCCGGGAAGCGGATCCCAATGCACAATTAGTTATTAATGATTACAACCTGGAAAGCAGTGTCCGCAAGCGTCAGGATATGTACAACCTCATTAAAGACCTGAAGCAGAAAAAGGTTCCCATCGATGCGGTCGGTCTCCAGATGCATGTGTCTATCAATGCTCCCTCTATACAGGAAATTCGGGAAACCATAAACCTTTTCGCTTCCCTGGGAGTCAATGTCATTATCACTGAACTTGATGTTTCTATTTATCATAATCCGAGTGAATCAAAAAAGCCCATTACCAACGATATTCTGCTGTGGCAGGCCCAGCGGTATAAGGACCTCTTTAATCTCTTTAAAGAAGCGGCGAACAAGAAACAGTTGGATACGGTGGTTGTCTGGGGACTTACCGATGATGGGAGCTGGCTGAATAATTTCCCGGTGCCGGGAAGAACCAATGCACCCCTTCTTTTTGATAAACAGCTTAAGGCCAAACCGGCTTTCTGGGCAATTGTAGATCCCAAAAAGGTCCCTGGTATAAAACAGTAAAGGGGCGGAAAAAGTAGAGAAGGCAGGATAGATTAAGTTGTATCCTGTCTCTCCTTTATAGGGAAAAGTCCTGATATGAAGATATATCGGACCGACCTATGATGAAAAAGTATGATTGGTGCATATAAAAAACCCCCCCATACTATTAAGGAGGTTGCTGATGAAAAACGCTAAACTTTGGATTTCGGTTGGCATTCTTGCTTTCATTAGTTTTGCCGGCTGCGCCAGCATGAAAGAAGCTGAAGCAGAAAACGCTGACCAGCAAGGCGCAGTACAGGCTCAAGCTGCGCCATGGATCACAGATTTTGAAGACGGAACCACTATGGGTTGGGCAGGAAACAACGCAAGTGCCGATGCGGTAAAAGACAAGGTGCACCAGGGTACTAGCAGCATGCGGGTTGCGGCTGGAGACGCTGGCTGGAAAACCGCGTGGTTTTATAATTGCGGCGATAAAATACTAGCTGATGTTCCCTATTCCTATTCGGCGTGGATATACCAGGAAACCGGACAGGATGTGAAATTTAATATTACCATCAAAACTACCATGTCATCCTATAAAGGGGCGGTCTATGGCGCGGTTGTTCCCTCCGGCGTATGGACCGAAATAAAAAGCGATTCCTTTGTGTTATCTTCCGATGTGGGGGCTCCCCAGGATATTTATATCGAAACCCAGACTCCTGGCATCGTCTTTTATGTCGATGATATTGCTATTCTACCCAAATAAAAGGCCGTACTGATGAAAAAGCCCCTGCTCATTGGAGCTGTTGTGTCAATTATTTTAGGATCCTGCCAGAGCACGGGGCCAGAGCAGGCAAAGGAATCTATAATGGATACACCTACAAAAGTATGCGCCTTAACGTTCGATGACGGCCCTGATCCGGTAAAGACCAAAAAAGTGCTAGATGTGTTAGCCCGGTATAAGGTGCCAGCCACCTACTTTTTGGTAGGTTCCCGGGTTACGGACAGTACTAAGCCCATTTTAAAAAACATGGTTAGCATGGGTCATGAACTTGCTAACCATAGTTGGGATTATGATAGTCTTAACACGGTTCCTGCAGAAACGGTTAAGCTGAAATATGAGAAGACCCAGGAGGCTATAAAGCGGGTTGCAGGGGTAGAAGCAAAGTTTTTTCGTCCTCCAAACCTGGCAGTAAACCAGACTATGTTCGATGTGATTCCCCTGCCCTTTGCAGAGGGTGTACTCGGTTTTGACTGGGCTGGATGCGGTACCACCGCTCAGGACCGGGCCCAAAAGGTGCTGGCCGGCATGGACGATGGAGCAATCATTTTACTCCATGATGTCCAGCCCGATCCCCATCCTACTCCCGAAGCGCTGGATATACTCATCCCTGAACTCAAAAAGCAGGGATATGAGTTTGTAACCCTTTCTGAGCTCTTTAAACGAAAAGGTGTTGATCCAGCCTCTCGAAAGGGGAGTATGTGGAAATATGTCCGATAGGATCTAAATATCATGATGAAATCATATCATTTATATCCTCCTGCTTTCCTAGGGGTGGTGCTCATTTCGTTTGTGATGCTGCTGGGCAGCTGCAACTTCTCTTTTGATCCAAATATAAACCTGGTATCAGAAGTTACTGTAAACCTTAATATTAACCAGGGCAGGCAAGTTATTGACGGTTTTGGCGGATCCAATGCCTGGATGAGCTTACCCTCCGATTCCGCCACAAGAAACGAAGTGGTGCGGCTCCTCTTTTCACGGGATCAAGGGATAGGTCTCACCATTCTGCGGAACCGCATACCTTTCAGGGAACTGAATAAAGATGGTAATGACGATAAATTTATCAACAAGGATGGAAAAAATCAGTATATCTATTCAGAACAAAATGGAGTTAAAACATTCTCACTCAACTGGACTAATTGGGATTTACAGAATACGAAAACTCTTATTGGAATGATCAAAGCCTTGCACCAGGGCCCTGAGAATCTTGTAGTTATGAGTACACCCTGGACTCCGCCAAATAATGCCGCAACTAACTGGAAGCTGAGCGTGCTCAATGTACAGGATTATCCGGAAGTCGGTGGGTACCTTGATCCGAACCGATATGAGGATTATGCGGATCTTCTTGCTGACTATGTACATGGTTTTACCGGACAGATGGGGCATCCTTTGGCGGTTCTTTCTATCCAGAATGAACCTACCTGGGAACCTAATTATGAGTCCTGCAAGTGGGACGGAACACAGATTAAGATTTTTCTGAAAGTACTGGGAAGTCGGTTTCCTCTAAAAGGCGTATCGTCAATGCTGAGCATCATGGCTCCGGAAGATGAAAACTTCAGAGAAGACCTTGTATTGCCCGCTTTGGCGGATGAGGAAGCCAGAAACGTCCTTTCTATCGTAGGGGTTCATCAATATGACTATACATCCAAACAGAACCTAGCGGCCCAGTGGCTTACTCAATCAAAAACACATAACAAAAAAATCTGGATGACCGAAGTTTCCAATGGGGGAACTAACGATTCTTCCATAAACGATGGTCTCTTATGGGCTACAATGATTCATTATGATATGGTAATTGCGGAGGTTAACGCATTTCTTTACTGGTGGCTTTGGACCAATACAAACACCTTCAACCAGACTGGCAGTTCGCTGCTCCACGTGGTTAATGGGACCTCCATACTTAAAAACAAGCGCTTGTATACCCTAGGTAATTATAGCCGCTTTGTACGACATGGTTTTGTGCGGATAGCAACGGTTCCCGAACCGTTGCCGGGGGTGCTGCTGAGCGCCTATGCTTCGGCGGACAGAAAGAAAGTGGTGGTAGTTGGTATTAATACGAGCAACAAAGACCGGACTGTTACAATTGCATTACAGGGCCTTAGTTCCCAGTCGGAAATTAATATGTGGAGAACCTCTGAAACAGAGGATCTATTACAGTTACCGTTAAATGGAGAGTATTCTGTGGCAAGCAATGAATTAATTGTAAAGCTTGCAGCTCGTTCGGTGAGTACCCTTGAAATAATCAGATAGGGAAAATTTCTTATATTCATAATAACCACATGTGTCATTCTGTTATAAAGCATATCGGCCAAAATGGAGGCACAGGTGAACAAGATAAAAATTGTAGTATCAGCGGTAGTGGGTATTCTCCTTGCGGGCTGTTCTAACAGCCTGCTGGATCAGGATGCTGCAATTGCAGGGGCTGTCCAAGCAAGTGTGGCTCGGGCAGTAACGCTTACATCAAACCAAACCGGAACTCAGGATGGATTTTACTATTCTTTCTGGACCGATGGCGGCGGATCCGTATCTATGACGTTAGGTTCTGGAGGCAATTATTCTTCTTCCTGGACCAATTGTGGTAACTGGGTCGGCGGAAAGGGATGGAGTACCGGATGAAGAAAAATCATTTCTTATAGCGGCAGCTTTAATCCTTCCGGTAATGCCTATCTTGCCCTTTATGGATGGACCACAAATCCTCTTATTGAATACTACATTGTTGAAAACTGGGGAACCTATCGTCCAACAGGAAATTTTAAGGGTACGGTCTCAACCGATGGGGGAACCTACGATATCTACGAAACCACCCGCTACAATGCTCCTTCCATTCAGGGGACTGCGACGTTCAAGCAATTTTGGAGTGTCCGACAGTCTAAACGGACCGGCGGTACCATAACCACTGGTAACCATTTTGATGCCTGGGCTCGATATGGGATGAACCTTGGAACCTTTAATTATATGATTATGGTAACCGAGGGCTACCAGAGCAGCGGAAATTCAAATATCACCGTCAGCGAGGGATCAAGTTCCGACGGTTCAACTGGGGGAACCACATCTTCCATCACACTCAATTCATGGCAGGCCAATGAACGGAGTTCGAGCCTGACTGTGTGGACCGGCGGTGTTGGAGGCTGGAAAGTTGGGGATTATATCGCCTTTAACAGCGTAGATCTGACCAGTAAAAAGCAGATTAACTTTAACTATGCAACTGCAATGAGCGGAAGCTTCAAGATTGTAATTGATAGTTATTACGGCACACAAGTCGGCACTTTTAATTATTCTTCCACTGGAAGCTGGAACACCTATAAAAATCAGGCAATTACACTAAACTTAAACGGCGTATCCGGTGTTCATAAGATTTTCTTTATTTGTACCAGCGGTGCAGCCAACCTGGGAACCCTGACGGTCCAGTAAAACTCGTAATTTAAACCAATCTAGCCGATATGCTTATGCGGGGCAGCTCTTTCAGTGGGCTGCCCCACATTTTTATTCTGATTTTTAATAATTCAAGTCTGACATGCGTTTAGGAGTGAGCACCCGGCCGCTGTCGGTTTTAATGATAGTGATAAACTCTATTCTTCCCCGGTCAAATTTATCCGAAGCTGCATTTGAGCTTGCTCCCTGGTTAAGATTCCGGCTTGTATAAGCCAGTTCGAACCCCGTATAGGGGATAATGCCTCCGATCTGTACTCCGGTTCTTAGTTTGAAGACGCTTTTGCTGTCGAGATAGGATCTTATATAGGGAATAACCGTGTCTTTCATCAACTCATAGCTGATTCTTCCTACCGCTGACCATGAGAGTACGGTGCTGTTGGACTGCAGCACATTGTTGAGCCTGAATTCCGCCATGGCACCGAGATCTTTGTGGAAACCCGCTTCGCCGTCAGGTTCTTCGAATTTCACTGCCAGATCAAGGTCCGAGTTTTCGCTGTAGGAAGCATAGGCCTGCACATAGGCATATTTCAGGATTTTGCTGTTTTCGTAGCTGTAGTCAAAGAAATTGCTTGTTGGGCTCGTTTTCATTTCTCCCCATTCATCGGCTACGAAGAGAGCATCGCTGAACCTGAATATGAGGCCGCCTCCAGCTGTCCATGTAAAGGCGTTGGTTGTGTCATCTAATTTGCCATTGAAAGCTGCCATTGGAGTGAGTCCCAAGGATTTTCCTAAATACAGGGCCAATTCTGCTTTTGCCCCGAGTCCCAGGGGATTCTGGCTGTATTGGTAGCCCTTAACCGCATTGAGACTCAAGCGGGGGCTTAAAGGTTTGCTTTTAGTAAAAGCGGTTCCAAGGGGGGTAACGTAAAGGTCTAATGCTCCGGCCCAACCGTCGTTGGCTCCGCCGGTGATGTTGGAGTTTACATTCCCTTCAGAGAGAATGCTGAGGTAGGCTTTAATTAAGTCCTTTTTGGTATAACCTATGTAGATCAGTCCCGTACCGGTATAGCTTACCGATGTAGCGGGGTTTGTTCCCCCTAGATAATCGGCGTCAAGGGCATTGGGATTGTCAAAGAACAGAACCATGTTTGCCGAACTCAGTTTGGGTGAGGGGCTGTTGTTCGATGTAGAAGTCGGCTCGATTAGTGACCCCGCCTGGCTGAAGAGGCCGATATGAAAGCCCTGGCCCTGGATCTCCGCAATCCAGGAAGGCAGGTTTACATCCGGTGTACTTGTCCCACTGTTCAGCCGGTAGGTGTAATTGAGGAGCCTGATTCGACCGGTCCAGATTTTTGGATCCCCGCCGAATTCGACAAATTTTGGATCCCCGTATTTGCTGTCCACAAAGGCCAGGTTAAAGCTTGCCCATGTGTCATCGCTATGGTTGCGCAAACCGAACGCGCCGGTTTCTAGGTTGTACCCAAAGCTTTCAACTGCCTGGGCTCCGATCCAGAAGGATGGCGTTACCTGGCCTCCTCCCTGTTCTACCGGCGGTACCATAGGGACTTCCTGGATAGACATGATCTGGGCCATGGCAAGGGGACTAAGCAGGAGCATCAGGAGTATTACCATGGGGCCTGTTTTCGTTTTCTTCATGTAAAACCTCCAAAGAAAATGGTTTGTTGGAGGCTTTTTCCAAACTCTTTGAGTTTTGTTAAAAAAGCCACTTTTCCATTTCAGTGGCAAATTTTAGTCCTGCATATCGGGAAAAACTACTATAGGGAAAAGACCCGATACCGGTATTGCAGCATGGGGGGATAATCAATGCAAAGATTCCATAAGGAGGTTTCCATGAAACTGAAGAAGTTTACTCTTACCCTGTTACCCTTAGCGGCAATCCTTTCTTTGGCATTGCTCGGCTGCCCCCAACCCACCACGGGCGATGACGGCGGAGACGTCGGTGGCGGGGATACGGGGGGAGGTATCACAACTGCAAAGATTAGCTTTGAAGCCTGGAATGGTGCTTGGGCGTATAACCCGGGAGATGCATTAACAAAGAATGATTCGAATTCTACTGCCACTCAGGATGAAACTATTGTTAAAAACGGTTCAAAAAGCTTAAAAATCGAGGGGACAATCCAAGAAGATAAATACAGTAGTACCAAAGAATTTGGTATGAGGCTTAAAGCAGATGAAATACTCGGTGTAACTAGTATAGATGTTCTTAATAAAGTATTTTCACTATGGGTTTATGTTTCTGCAAATGCAGAAAATGATGCAATTCAGGTTGCATTACAGGACAGCAGTTACAATCAAGCGATTAGTAATGCGGTCAGCCTCACCAAAGGCGCGTGGACCCAGGTCTTCTTTAAGCTGCTACCCGCAGGAGACCCAGATAATACTAAATATAATGACAAGCCCTGTTTTGTTACCGTAAGCGATTCAACCGGAACTACGGTAACCGCACAAGGAGCATATACTGGCAATATTGATGTAAATGCTATCACCCAAATTGAAATTCGCTCCCTTAATGGTACTATTGACAATCCTGCGATTGTGTACATTGATGATATTAACTGGTAGTACCCATCTCCCCCCTTTGCATATCCTGTTGAAGAATTGATATACTAGCGTATCGCTGCCGGCTTGGTCCGGCAGTTTTTGTGTAGGGGGCCGGGGAAGCCTTGCGTCCTATACCGGCCGTTGCAGATCAAGGTCAAGGCCACGCAGAAACGAAAAAACGAAAAGGAGCAACCATCATGGAACAGCCTGTGCATCAGCAGAGTTACTTTGAACGGCTTGGGTATAGCCGGGAGGAAATAGACCAGCGCGTCAGCGAGGCCTGGCATACCCTCTTTGAAGGTCCCGCAGATGAGCGGATCTATTTCGAATCCGGACCCGATATGGGCTATATGCTTGATACGGGGAACCTGGACGTGCGGACCGAAGGCCAGTCCTACGGCATGATGATGGCGGTACAGATGGACAGGCAGGACGTGTTTGACCGGATCTGGAAATGGACCATGACCTACATGTATCTTACCGAAGGGCCCAATGCAGGGTACTTTGCCTGGTCCTGCCATCCCGACGGACGGCGCAATTCCAATGGCCCCGCTCCCGACGGAGAAGAGTACTTTGCCATGGCCCTCTTCTTTGCAGCAAACCGCTGGGGAGACCGGGAAACCCCATTTAATTACAGCAAACAGGCCCGGGACCTTCTTGCCCGTTGCATTCACAAGGGCGAACAGGGGGACGGCTGGCCTATGTGGGAGCCTTCCAACTATCTCATCAAATTTGTGCCCAACTGTGATTTTACCGATCCTTCCTACCATCTGCCTCATTTTTACGAGCTCTTTGCCCGCTGGGCCTATCCGGAGGACCGGCCCTTTTGGCAAAAGGCCGCAGCGGCAAGCCGGGAGTTCCTCCCCAACTCCTGCCACCCCGTAACGGGTCTTGCGCCTGAGTACTCCTATTATGACGGACGCCCCAATTTCTACAACGACCATGGGGATTTCTACAGCGACTCATACCGGGTGGCGGCCAACCTGGGACTCGATGCCCTCTGGTTCGGCAGGAAGGCTTATCAAAAGGACATAATCGATAAGATTCATCGCTTTTTTGCGGATAAGGAGCCTGAAAACTACCACTGGTACAAAATTGACGGGACTGCCCGGCCTGAGCCGGCCCTGCACCCCGTGGGGCTCATCGCCACCAATGCCATGGGAGCCCTGGCCACCGAAGGCCCCCTGGCAGAAAAGATGGTCCGGCTTTTCTGGGATACACCCCTCCGTCTGGGAAACCGCCGGTACTACGACAATTGTCTTTATTTCTTTGCCCTGCTTGCCCTAGCAGGCCGGTACCGGATTTATTCAAACTGAAAGGAAACAAAATCAAAGGCCGAGCCTGGCAGAAACACGAAGGATACTGCGAGGCTCCCCGCAAGCAGATCCTTGTGAATGGCCGGCAGGGGGTAGCGGTTCTGGGTTACATCCTCGGAATGTTCAAAATCCACCAGGACCACCTGTTCGGCCTCTTTGTTTTTAAACTTGATGTGAATGCTGTTCCTGTCTGTTAGTGAACGGCCTAAAATTTTTACAGTAAGGGGCTCGGTTCCCTTAAAATCAAGGTCCTTAAAGGTCACCGTAACATTGTTTCCGATTTCTTTAATAGCATCTCCTGCAAGCCGGTACTGGTCTCCGTAGAGCTCATCGTATTCCAGAGACAAAATCTTTCTAAAGGTGCGGTTCTGTTTTTCAAAACGGAAACCCTTGATATGCAATTTAGCCCAGGTTACAAAATACAGGGACTGGGTGCCTCGCAGGGGCGTATTCAGTCTGTATGTCTCTTCCTGATAGACATTCCAGATGCTCTTTTTCTGATATACGAGGGTATCAAGCAGCTGGCTCCCCTGATTGCCGGGCCTTCCTTGCCAAAGCTCAATGTGGTATGTATCGTCGGTTAAAGCAAAGATAGGAAGATGAATGGTGTCTGACCCGTGGCAGCCGAAATCCAGGTCCGTAAAGCCAAATATGGCAGTACCGTCCCGGGCTGTGGCGATACCCTGCTCATTCCCGGGTCCTATGTTGCCATTTGAATCATCATACAGGCCGGCTGATACAAAGCTGTAGGGATCCTTGTGGAGCTTGCCGAATCCATGGGAAGTGAATTCGATCTGGGATATAAGGCGCACCGTATCGGTCCCGTTAGTGCTGGTACAGCGGATGCGAAATTCGCCGTCTCCCCGGGGGTGAATGACCGCCTGGGTTCCTGCTGTTTCAATCCAGGCTAGGGGGGTCTCAATACCAGATGCCGTGACTACCGACCATGCAATGTCCCGATAGGCTGCATTGACAGGATAGAGCAGTGCTTCCAACCGTGCTTCCGGACTATCCTCAGGGCACAATTCTTGTGCACCTGAGAGAAGCCGTAATTCAATCTTACGGAGGGGAACTTCCTCCGCTTTTCCCGTATGGATCTGCCTGGGACTGTTAAAAGCGTATACGCTATAGCATCTGAGATCTTCTCTGGCTGAGGGTACTGCGGGTAAAGTCAGTTTCGCTTCCGGCAGAGCTAAAGACCGCACCGTAATGGTTACAGCCCCGGTTTCAAATGTAGAACCCACAATAGCCATGAGCTTACCGTTAAAAAGCCGGCGGCTTATTCCCTTGTAGGAATCGTAATCCGTACTGTCGCCATTATCGAGGCCCCGGAGTCTGCCTGCGCCTTCTACGGCCACTTCCATTCTATTTGCAGCATGTTCTACCCGATTCCCCTCCACGTCTTCCACGCTTATGCTTACAAACACCAGGTCCCGTCCGTCCGCTTCAAGATATGATTTTGATGGAATGAGTTTGATGCGCGCAGGATCTCCGAAGGATCTGCGGCTTGCTCGGGCTATGCAGCGGCCGCTTTCGTCATAGGCTAGAGCAACCAGTTCCCCCCTTCCGTAGGGAATTTTCCAGGTTCCGGTTTGGGCAGAACCCCGATTATGGTCAATATGCTTTGTGCTGATAAGGCGGCCGTTGCAATATAGGGCGATAAAGGGCGCGTTGGAACAGACCCGTACATCAATCAACTGTCCTGGATTCCAATCCCAGTAGGGAAAAATATGAATCATGGGGTCTCTTTTGTAGTCAGTCCATGCAGCCTTATAAATGTAATAGGAATCTTTAGGAAAGCCCGCCGTATCAATCTGCCCGAAGTATGAGTTTTTAGTGTGGTAGGGAGTCGGTTCTCCGATATAGTCAAAACCGCTCCAAATGAACATACCAAGCGAACATGGGGTATCCCGGTCGGCGGCGATACATGCTTCGTGGGAGCGGGCCCCCCAGCTCGTGGGGCTGTTCCCCAGGGCTGAGCACTGCTGATCCGCTTCTGCAAGAATAGTTGCCTCATAGGGAAAATGGTAGACCCCCCGGCTCTGGACTATCGATGCGGTTTCGCTGCCGTAGATAACCCAATGGGGATACTTTGCACGATGCTCCGCGTAATATTTTTCGCCGTAGTTATAGCCTGCAAACTTAAGTATATCTGCGCACCTCTGGGCCCCTTCCCAGGGCATAAAATTGGATCCAATGGTTACCGGAGCGTTTTCTTTTGGGTCGTTTTTACGGACTTCTTGCAAAAGCAGCCGGGTAAGCTCCTCCCCCCGCTTATCCGCATGGGTGTCGTATATTTCGTTGCCGATGCTCCACATTAAAAGGCTCGGATGGTTCCTATCCCGTCGTATCCAGCTTGCCACATCTTTTTTATACCACTGGGGAAAGAACCGGGCATAATCATAGGTGGTTTTAGGACGTTCCCACATATCAAAGGCTTCGGAAAGGACAAAAAATCCCATTTCGTCCGCCAGGTCCATAAGCTCAGGGGCGGGCATGTTATGGCTGGTCCTGATTGCGTTCACCCCCATAGCTTTAAGCAGACTGAAACGATACCGGAGAGCTTCGCGGTTAAAGGCCGCGCCCAGAGCCCCCAGGTCATGGTGTTCGCAGGTGCCTCGCAGTTTACAGGGACTACCGTTCACCAGGAGTCCCCGGTCGGGATTGAATGTTAGGGTCCTAAATCCGACCGGATTTCTGCATGTTTCAATAAGCTCGCCCTCGGGACTATAAAGAGATGTTTCCAGGGTGTACAGGTGTGGTGTTTCGGGGCTCCATAAAAGAGGGTTTTGAATTGATAGACGCTGCTGGTCCTTCTGGACCCAGTCTGTGTTCCCATTACATGATTCGGTGTCTGCTAGCCCTTTTGACTCGGCAAGCACCATGCCCCTAAACGACAACCGGTGTTGAATGACAAAGCGGTTGGAACTGGTTGGTTTAAATCCTAATCCTGCCAGTTCTGTTTCTATTTCCACATCCCATCGATCTGCTGTCTGCTTTACCGCAATATATATGCCATTGGTGGGAATATACAGGTTTCTCCGGCTTATCATATAGACGTCCCGATAAATCCCCGCTCCAGAGTACCAGCGACTGTTTGGGCTTTGGTGTACCACCTTGAGGATGATCTCGTTTTCTCCCTTTAAAAGAAACG
>JAIWNU010000151.1 GCA_020216655.1 Treponema sp.
AGAAAACCACCCCCTGAAATCCCTTTACAAAGGTACCGTGGTCCAGCAAAACGGGAACCTTTTCTTCCCCGTCAAGTACTTTTTTCCTTTCACTGGGATTATATGATCGAACCGAAATCCGTCCTTCTGTCAGAGCAACCAGGTCCTGTACCATTGATTGCACTTCCGAAGCAGGAACCCATCCAGACAACATATAGGCATTTTTAGAAGAACGTAAAGATGTTTTTAGCTGTTCTATAATAAAAGCAAGTGTAAAATTGTTGTACAGCCGCTGCAGTACCGGTTCCAGAGTTTTTGTCAATAATGCCTTTTCAGCATTGAGCGCTTCAACTTCCGCTTTTGCGTTCTGCAAGGAACGCTCTAGCCCTTCAAGCATATCCTGAGGAACCCCAGTAAAACCTTCGGGCATAACAAGGGGTGTGAAAGCGGCCTTCTTTAATTCTGAATCCAAGGCAAAGCGGCCTTTTCTGGAAGCAGCGGCTATTACTTTATTATCACTGCCCAGCGGAATAATCACGGCCCGATCCCCTAAAGCAGTTGCAACCATTTCCTGTCCGGTAGTATCAAGCCGGCCGATACGTAAGGTCAAATAAGAAAGCTGATCCAGATTTGAAAAGGGAGCCTTAAGGTTGGCAAAAGCCCGAGCTTCATGCAGGGTTTCTTCGAGTGTTTTAAGCTGCTGTGTTTTTTCTAATTCTTTTGCGCGTAAGGCGTCGATGCGGCTTGCAATTTCCTGAAGACTTGTTTCATCTTCCACTTTTGGCAGCTGCGCGAGATCGCCTGAAAAAGATTTTTTTATTTTTTCAAAGATAAGCAAATAAGCAGATACATCTTCTATTTTTTCAAGCTGCTTTCTGATCTTTTCTATGTTATCAGTATCGAAATCTGACAGAGTGTCATTTTTAGCTTTCGCTTCATCATCCTGTGATACATGTAACAGAGCCTTTCTTCCCAGATACTCTATGACCGTATCTACGTCCCGAGAAAGTACAAATAATTCAACATATTTCATTGGCCGTGGACGAATCATTGAGAAACCTCCAACATAGAAAGCACCTCCCGCCCGGAAAGTCCCAGCGAGACACCCTCTGCAAGACTAATAAGAAGATCTTCTTCAAATTGTTTTAGCTTTATAAAACAAGCAGTAGTATTCAAAGAGAATGGACTTCTCCGGAAATAGATTCGTGCTTTCCGATACAATAGCAGCGCTGCTTTTCTTTGAACATGGGGAACATCTAAGCGCCAAAAAGTTCCCGGTTCCTCTGGATTGATTAAAAATGCATATTTAAAATTAGTCCAGGCAGAATACTGATCAAAGGGCAGATCAAGACAATCCCGAGCAGCCTGGGATAAAGAATATTTTCCGTCATAAAGATCTAACAGTAAGGGTTCAATATCTTTTTTTTCAAAATGGTAATAATAGCTTAGCCTAAGGGCCCAAAGAATATTTTTTAATACAATTTCATCAGAAATAATGTCTCTAATATATTTTATATCTGTACTAGAAACCTTTTGTAATTCATTCCACAGTATCGAATAATAATGTTGATCAAGTTCTATGTGCAGTTTTACAAGCTCATTTTGATTATCCCCCAGCCGCTTGAGCAGCCATTCGAAATCAGTACCGGTAAACATACCCTTTGGATCAGGATATTTATCAAAATGAACTGTTCCAAAACGGCCTAAATCGGCATGAGAGGGAGCTTGTGGCTCCTTATCAATCAGTGCGGAAATGAGTAACTTTACATCTGCAAATTCATAACTTCTAACTAAAAGCTCTATGAAACGAGGAATACTTGGCTGTGTTTTTAAAAGCTGGTTAATCTGATGGGTTGTTCGGGCGATAACTTTTTTTTGAAATGCAACAAGCAATTCCTTTTCAGGAAGTTCAACAAAGTCATTAGGAAAGATGAGCCGATCCAGTTCCGATAGACGATTTATATCCTGCAAACGCTTGATACGGTTTCCAACAAAGGATTTGCCAATAATTCCGCAGGCTTTAGCATAGATATAAGCTCTATCGGCGGTTGAATTCATTCTAATCGCTCCCGAACAGCAGTTGTTGCATCAATTGGTTAAAAGCTAAATACTGTACGGGTTGATCTTCCAATTCCTTTTTATATTTTAAAAGAGATTCAGCATAGGATTCTTTTACTTTTTGAATTTTATCCTGAAATTGAACTTCCAGTTCTGATAGTTTTGTTTTATATAATTTTTCATAAGCTTCCCGGCATAATTTTTCCTGCTCAGCTATTCGCCGGTCTGCTTCTTTCTGCGCTTCCAGCACAAGCGCAGAAGCCTCATTTTCAATCTCTAAAAGGTGCTGGAGCACATCTTGTTCACTCATGGGGTCCTTCTTTAACTTAATGCAATTAACACATCCTCGTATTTTTTAATGATTGCATGGGCGCTTTGGGGCGTATTTTGCGCCACCAGATCAGTATAGAACTGCGGATTGTCAAGAAGTTCCGCAAGGCGTTTCAACAGCCGAAGATGCTTTTCAGAATCTTTTTGCGGAGCTAACATTAGGAACAGAAGATAAACCGGCTCTCCATCCAGAGCATCATAATCAAGTCCCTTTTTAGAGATTCCCAGAACGCCATACACACGATCAACCACATTGGTCTTTCCATGAGGTATGGCAATTCCCTTTTTAATACCAGTAGACATTTTAGATTCCCGGTCACGGATGGCGGCGAGAATTTCATCCCGGGCTGATGAATTGGTGACTTGGCAGAAAAAGTCTACCAATTCTTCAAAGGCTTCGTCTTTATCTTCTGCTTCAAGCCCAACTTTAATTAATTCAGGGGGAAAAGTCTCATGCAGGAGCATCGCCGCCTCCTAAAATTATTGACCGGAAGTAGAACTGGTATTTGCGGAATCAGTAGCAGCCGGACTTGTAGTACCAGCTTGGTCATTCCACCATTCAGAGTTGCTCGTACTTTCTAGCTGCTGAGCCGCAGCTTTAACGCCCTTATCGCTGGGAGTACGATTCACCAAAGCCAATGAAAAGCTTAAGATAAGAAACAATGCGCCTAAAATAGTGGTAGTTTTGGTAAGCACATTGCCAGACCGGGATCCAAAGGCAGAGTTGCTGCCGCCGGCAAAAATACCGCCCAAAGAATCCCCTTCTTCGTTCTGGATAAGCACAATAAGAATTAAAAGAATGGCTACAATAACAAAAAGCACAAGCAATAAGACATTAACTAAACCCATCGATATCACTCCGTAATAAAGCTAACGGCCATTCTATCGAATGGCCGTTGATTATGCAAGGGTTTTACGCAAACTTTGCGATGGGGACGAAGGTTTCTGCCTTAAGAGCAGCACCTCCGACCAAAGCTCCGTCTATGTTTTCTTTAGCCATAAGCTGAGATGCATTTTCAGGTTTTACTGAACCACCGTACTGGATGCACAAAGCCTTAGCGGCCCCTTCACCATACAGTTTTCCGATTACTTTCCGTATATATGCATGGATTGCATCGGCATCCTCAGGGGTAGCGGTTTTTCCGGTACCAATAGCCCATACAGGTTCATAAGCGATGGTAACCCGCTTAAGCTCTTCGGCAAAGACACCTTCCAGCCCCTTTACGGTCTGGGTTTCGCAAACCGCTTCGGCTTTGCCTGCTTCCCGTTCTTCCAGGAGTTCACCGACACAAAGAATTACCTCAAGGCCATGTTTGAGAGCAAGACGAACCTTTTTGTTGATAAGCTCGTCGTCTTCTTTATACAGATGCCGGCGTTCACTATGACCAAGAATAACAGCTTGCACTCCCAGATCTTTGAGCTGCAGCACCGAAACTTCTCCGGTATGGGCACCCTGTTCTTCAGCGGCCATGTTCTGAGCCCCCAGCATGATATTAGTGCCCGCTACAATCTTTCCTACGGTTTCCAGGGCAGTAAAGCTCGGAGCCACAAGATACTTATGTTTTCCGTCCTTAAGCTGAGCTACCAGGGCGGTGGCTAGTTCGGCGGCTTCCTGCCGGGTTTTGTGCATCTTCCAGTTGCCCGCAATAAAATAATTCCGCATCAATAACTCCTTGTATTAACGGCAGACTTCGATACCGGGAAGCTTCTTGCCTTCCAAGAGTTCCAGAGAAGCACCGCCGCCGGTGGATACGTGGCTCATTTTCTCAGCCAGACCGAACTTGTTCACCGCTGCCACTGAATCACCGCCGCCTACAACAGTAATTGCACCGCGGCCGGTAGCTTCTGCAACCATTTTGGCTACTTCACCGGTTCCCTTGGCAAAGTTATCGAATTCAAATACACCGACCGGGCCGTTCCAGACGATTGTCTTTGCCTTTGCAAGCACTTCCTTGTATTTTGCCAAAGTCTTGGGTCCCACATCCAGCCCCATGAGACCATCGGGAACATCGATACCGTCCACTGCCACAGGAGTTGCATTGGCGTCGAATTTATCAGCACAGACATGATCTACCGGAAGCACGATCTCCGCCCCAACCTTTTTAGCAGCGGCAAGTATGCTCTTGGCTGTATCCAGTTGATCATCTTCTACCAGGGAAGAACCAACTTTGTATCCCTGGGCCTTTAGGAAGGTATAGGCCATACCGCCGCCGATAACCAGAGCGGACGCATTTTTAAGGAGGCTTTCAAGAACAGCAATTTTGGAGGAGACCTTAGCACCGCCGATGATAGCCACCAGGGGCTTTACCGGATTAGTAACGATAGGCTCAAGGTAATTAACTTCCTTCTCCATAAGGAAGCCAGCGACAGAAACAGGAACAAATTTAGCAATAGAAGCGGTAGAAGCATGGTCTCGGTGGGCGGTACCAAAGGCATCGTTTACAAAGACCTCACCATAGGTGGCCAGTTCCTTTGCCAGCTTATCCCGTTCTTCCCCATCCTCGCTGGTCTCTTCTTTGTGGAAACGGGTGTTTTCCAGCATGATAATCGATCCATCAGGCTGGGATTCGATAAAGGCCTTTTTGCCAAAGCAGCTGTCTTCACCGGCAAAAACAACCGGCTTGCCGAGCTTTTGAGAAAGATAGGCCGCAACCGGTGCCATGCGGTGCTTGCCCGCGATATAGGCGGCTTCATCAAAGGGTTTACCATCCTTTTCAGCCTTTTCCTTAGCCTTTTTCATATCCTTTTTGGGATCTCCCAGATGGCTCATGAGCACAATGCTTTTAGCTCCCTGATCCAAAACATACTTAATGGTAGGAATAGCTGCCACAATGCGGGTATCATCCTGAACTTTTCCATCCTTCATGGGAACGTTAAAGTCTACGCGCATAACCACCCGTTTTCCTTTTAGATTTACATCCCGTACTGTCTTAATCATATGGTTCCTCCTGAAATGAAAAAGCCCCGGCCTAAATGGACGGGGCCCTACCTTGAAACCGTAGGCCGTACGGATTCAGGGCAAATCAATAATGAGAGGCTTTCCGATCCGCTGTGAGGTTCAGAAAGCCTGTTTTGCAGTTTGCTTAGATCTTGGCCATGTGGCGGAGTAGGCCAACAACGCGGTTTGAATAGCCCCACTCATTGTCATACCAGGAAACAACCTTGAAGAAGCGTTTTTCGCCAGGAAGATTGTTCTGCAGGGTTGCCAGGCTGTCATAAATAGAAGACCGGGCATCATGGATAAAGTCGGTGGAAACTACTTCTTCGTCGCAGTAACCAAGAATTCCCTTCAGGTAGGTCTCGGAAGCCTTCTTCATGAGTCTGTCGATTTCCTCGATAGAGGTATCCCGAGCTGCGGTAAAGGTCAGGTCTACTACAGAAACCGTGGGAGTGGGTACGCGGAAAGACATACCGGTGAGCTTACCCTTGGTTTCGGGAAGCACTTCGCCAACTGCCTTGGCAGCGCCGGTAGTGGAGGGAATAATATTGATTGCCGCAGCGCGGCCGCCCCGCCAGTCCTTCTTGGAAACGCCGTCTACAGTTTTCTGGGCAGCCGTATAGGAGTGAATGGTGGTCATAAGACCCTTTTCGATTCCGATACCTTCCTTCATGATGACATGAACGAGGGGAGCAAGACAGTTGGTAGTACAGGATGCATTGGAAACAACGTCGTGCTTAGATGCATCATATTTTTCATGGTTAACACCCATAACAAAGGTGGGAATCTTCTTAGCTTCATCGGTGCTCTTTGCGGGAGCGGTGATGATAACCTTCTTGGCTCCGGCTTCCAGGTGCCCCCAGGCCTTTTCGTTGGTAAAGAGACCAGTGGATTCAATAACGTACTCAACACCGAGCTTGCCCCAAGGAAGATTTTTAAGTTCCTTTTCGGCCATGATACATTTAACTTCATGGCCGTTTACCACGAGGATATCATCTTCCGCCAGAGAAGGATCGCTTTTCTTGGAAGAAATATTAGCGTTCATCTTGCCCTGAGTGGAATCATATTTCAGCTGATATGCAAAATACTGTGCGTCGGTAGCCACATCGACCACTGCCACAACATCAATCTTGTCTTTGCCAAGCATTCCCTGATCCACAATGGCCTGAAATACCAAGCGGCCGATACGGCCGAAACCATTAATAGCTATCTTCATACATATACCTCCAAATCGGTAATTTTATAATGAAACAGTACGCAAAAACTAAAAAAGTGTCAACCGGCAGAAATAATTTCCAATAAATGTAAGATATTGCATTCGTATAAAACGTTCTGTCACCAAAGATATCTAAAAGTTGCAGCTTTTTAAATATGCCCGCCGGCTTACGACAAGGGATTTAAGTTCCGCGAGCATATCTTTATTCACCTCTTCTGCTATGGGAAATATGAACCGTTCCGTTTCATCAGTATAGCGGGCGATAAATTCAGCGTTGGTGACAAAGCCGAGGGAAATCATATTTGAAATCCGGTCGGCCACCTTGAGTACCTTGGCATTATAGGACCCTTGATTTTTCACCCGAACAAGAAAAGCAGCCTTTGTTTCGTCCACCCTGCGGGATACTTCGAGGACTAGGTTGTAAACTGCAGGACTGTCATAATCGATAGAGAGAAGTTGATTCCTATTAAAATCCGGAACATCTTCAATAAGATCATGGACCACCGAGGCTTTGAGGAGCACCGAGTCGATATAGCCATAGTCAATTAAGGTTGCCATAGTATCAATCTGATGCCGAAACATATTGCCGCCACCTTCGCGATTTTTTCCGATTAGACTAGTTGCAAGTTGAATATAAGGAGCAATGTGCATCCCCTTAAGCTTGAGCATTTCCTCGGTGTTCATACCATACCCTACGCCAAATCCCGCATGTAGGTTTCCAATTTTGCAATTCGTTCCTGAACTTCCACCAGTTTGGCCCGTTCCTGACTAACCAATTCTGCAGGAGCGTTGTTTACAAAGTTCTCATTTCCAAGTTTTGCTTCCAATACGGAACGGAATTTCTGATCCTTTTCGAGATCCTTACTAAATTTTGCCAAAAGCTGGCTCCGATCAACAGCATCTGCAATAAAGACAAAAATTTCAAAACCCTTCCCGACAAGTCCTATTGTCCCCTGCGGTTTGGAGCTCTGGCCTGCGCTTCCAAGTTCGCCAAACTCAATTGTCTCAGCCCGTGCAAGAAGGGCTATCAGGGCTTGCATATCGATGAATGCATCTCGGTAAGGGAAGGCGGCATCGAAACGCACAAGCAGTTTGATATTTTTTTCCGGAGGTACCGTACATTCGCTGCGAAGGGTCCGAACCTGCCGAATGAGATCCTGAAGGCTTGCAAATTGTGCTTCGATATCATCAGCACGCCTGGATTCTGTGTATTCAGGATAGGGAGCGGTAATAAGCAACCCCTGAACATTGGGAAGCTTGCTATAAATTTCTTCTGTCACAAAGGGAAGTAGGGGATGAAGGAGTCTCAGTGATTCAGCCAATACATCCAAAAGCACCGTAGTCGCCCTATCCTTCTCTTTGTCATCCCCCTGTTTCATGGAGATTTTAGTTGCTTCCACATACCAGTCACAAAAATCATTCCAGAAGTATTCGTAGGCAGTCTGGGCTGCATCATTAAAACGGTAAGTAGTAAAGGCCGCTGCAAGCTCTTTTGCAGCCCTGTTCAGCCGGGCATAAATCCATCGGTCTATGCTGGTAAGTTCAGGCTTTTCTACTAGGTTGCGGCCATTCAGATTCATTAAAATATAGCGGCTTGCATTCCATACTTTGTTAGCAAACTTGGATCCCAGCTTAAAGGATTCCTTATCAATCAAAATATCCTGCCCCTGAGCACAGTTAAAGGCCAGGGTAAACTTAAGAGCATCAGCGCCGTATTCTTCTACCAATTCCAGGGGATCGAGCCCATTTCCGAGGCTTTTTGACATTTTGCGTCCCTGCTTATCCCGGACCAGTCCGTGAATATAAATATCACGGAACGGAACCTGGCCGGTAAATTCAAGGCCTGCCATAATCATTCGGGCTACCCAGAAAAAGATTATGTCATAGGCGGTGACAAGGGTTGTGGTGGGATAATAATTACGGAGATCCGCCGTATCCTTAGGCCAGCCTAGGGTACTAAAAGGCCAAAGCCAACTCGAAAACCAGGTATCCAGCACATCAGGATCCTGTTCAAGTTCGGTGGACTTACAATAGGGACATTCAAGGGGCTCTTCACGGGCAACAACGGTTTTGCCGCAATGTCTGCAGTACCAGGCAGGAATCCGGTGACCCCACCAGAGCTGCCGGCTGATACACCAGTCCCGGATATTGCTGAGCCAATGTTCATAGGTATGTTCCCATTTCTGGGGGAAAAACTGAATCTCACCTCGTTTCCATGCCGCCAAAGCCTTGTCCGCCAATGGTTTCATTTTTACAAACCACTGTTCTGAAAGATAGGGCTCTATGACCGTATGGCAGCGATAACAATGACCTACCGCATGGCTTATTTTTTCTTCTTTCACGAAGAGCCCCGCAGCTTTCAGATCCTCCAAAACGAGGGACCTCGCTTCTTGGGCCGACTTGCCCTGATACCGAGCGGGAACTGAATCGTTAAGTCTTCCAGCAGGGGTAAGTATGTTGATGAGCGGAAGGTTGTGCCGCTTGGCCACTTCCCAGTCATTGGGATCATGGGCTGGTGTAATTTTAACTACCCCCGTACCGAAGGCCTTATCCACATAGCTATCGGCAACAACCGGAATTGTGCGTCCCGTTAGAGGCAGCTCTACCATTTTGCCCACCAGGTGCCGATAGCGCTCATCCTCAGGGTGGACCGCGACAGCCGTATCTCCCAGTAAGGTCTCGGGCCGAGTTGTTGCGAGTTCAACATATTCAGAACCGTTTGTTCCTGAAACCGGGTACCGTATATGATAAAGGGCACCTTCTAGGTCTTCATGTTCAACTTCGTCGTCGGAAAGGGCGGTTCCGCATGATGGGCACCAGTTAACAAGATAGTTTCCCTTGTATAAGAGTCCCCGTTCATAGAGGGTTACAAAGACTTCTCGTACAGCCTGAGAAAGACCTTCGTCGAGGGTAAAGCGCTCTCGAGACCAATCTACACTGGCCCCTATCTTTGCGAGCTGACGGCTAATGATTTCGTGATGTTCTTTCTTTACCTTCCAGGTTTCTGCAACAAAGGCATCTCGACCTAAATCATGCCGGGTTTTACCTTCCTTTTTTAAGCGCTTTTCTACCACATTCTGTGTTGCAATACCTGCATGGTCCGTACCAGGCACCCAGAGCGTGGGCTCCCCTCGCATGCGATGAAAACGCACAATGATATCCTGTAAAGAATTATTAAGACCATGGCCCATATGGAGGACGCCGGTAACATTTGGGGGTGGTATTACTACGACAAAGGGTCTTTTTCCCTTTACCGGTTTGGGCTGAAAACTACCAGAAGTTTTCCATTGATCGTAAATACGGTCCTCGAAACTTTTTGGATCATAGGCTTTATCCATTTCAACGGCTTCCATGGCCTACTCCTTGGGTACAATGCATTATGTTGTAGTCAAAACCACACCTTATAGTAATGAAAGAGCAGGAACTATGCAACATCACTGTCTGTTTTATAGTTATTTACTGAGAATCGATTCAATTCGGTCTATAAGCTCCTTTGGGGTAGAAGCTCCAGCGGTTAAGCCAACTGTATCAAATTGGTATATTTCTTCGGGCAGATCCCGTTCATTTTCTATAAGCCAAACAGGGAGACCCTGCTCTTCTGCAATGGCCTTGAGCCGTTGGGTATTGGCCGATTTTTTACCGCCGATAACCAGCACAGCGTCTACTAATTTACAGAGATTATACAAAGATTCCTGCCGTTCCCTTGTGGCTTTGCAGATAGTATTTGCTACCTCAAGATTCGGTAAAATCTCCTTAAGAGACGAAATCATCTCGGCAAATTTTGATTCTGAATAGGTAGTTTGTGCGAGAAGGACAACCTTTGCAGTACTGCCATTGGTTTCTTTGATACGATGCGCAATTTCTAGAGCTTCATCAATATCGAGAACAACCATTGCTGAAGGAGCATACCCTAAGATACCAATAATTTCACTATGATTTTTTTCGCCCGCTATGATTATACGATAACCTGTTTTCTCATAGTCTTGGGCCATTTTTTGACTCAGATGCACTTTTGGGCAGGTCGCATCTATAATTGAAGCGCCGGTTTGCAAAATCTCTTTTTCTAACTTTGGGGGTACCCCATGGGCTCTAATGATAACTATGGAATTATGAGGATCAACAATTTCATTGGGAGTCTCAATAGAGTGGACACCCCTTTGTTCAAGCTGGGCTAGTGTATATGGATTATGAATGAGGGGCCCAAAAGTTACTATTTTCTTTTCAGGATGGGAAACAACTTCCTGAAATGTTTTTTTAATTGCCCGTTCAACCCCCATACAATAACCACAGACAGAAGCTCGTATCAGTTTCATTATGTTTTCCTAAAAAAACAGGTTGCCTAAAAAGCTATTCAACTTTTCAGGCAACCCTACCAGGTCTGAAAGTATTACAAACTATGCCTTTTTTAGACCCGTGCTTGCCGCATCTGCAGCTTTGACTGCATTCCTTTGTACTTTTTTCTCCCAGAACAGTACAAAGGCGGATGAAATAAAGATTGTAGAATAAACACCGCTGGTCATTCCTATAAGCAGTGCAAGAGAAAAGTCTTTCATTGTTCCAGTGGTAAAGAAGAACAGAGCAAACACAGCAAACAAAGTCGTTATGGTAGTAATAAATGTTCGCGATAGTGTTTCAGTAATCGCTCTGTTTAAATTTTCTTCAAAACTGCTATTAGGATACAATTTAAGGGTTTCCCGGATCCGGTCAAATATAACGATCGTATCGTTAATAGAATAACCAAGGATAGTTAAAATGGCTGCTATAGTAGTAGTGTTAAATTCCATCCTGAGCCATACAATAAAGGTTACCATAATAAAGCCGTCATGGAGAATTGCGAGTACTGCGCCGGCTGCATAGTGGAATTTAAACCTGAACGAGACATAGACCAGGATAAGCAGCAAGGTCAAAACCAAAAGCATGCCGGCCTGTTCAGTCAGATGCTTTGAAAAACGGGCACCTACATAGTCTGTTCTTGAGATAGCAATCTGACCTTCGCCAAAGGCGTTCTGCAACGCAGTGTTTATCCGTTCTGCGGTCAGTTTTGCAAAGTCCGCTTCTTTTCCCTTATCTTCGACTCGAATAAGGAATTTCTTATCCTTAGGCTGTCCTAAGCTTTGAACAGACACTGAACCAAGCGAAGTAAGAGCTTTTCTGACATCAGCAATGTTAACAACGTCAGATTGAGTATCTAAATAGTGAACACCATAGGCTGTTGATCCAAGACGAGGATTCCCCTGAGCACTTTGAACTAAAGAGGTAGATGGAATATCCCTGCTCGCTAAGAGTTTGACCGAAAGACCCTCTATACCGGCCATAGCGTCAACCATCGCCCCAAGATTTTGGTATGCAGCGTAGGGATAAGAGTAGGTCTTTTTTTCTACATCCGATCCAGAAATAACGATTTCCAGCTTATTTTTATCCATGGAAATCCCCGCAATTCCCTTGCCAGTATAGGTTAATTGCAATGCAGTGGGCGCAAATTGTATTTCCTGGATCAAGCCAGCCTGAAAATCGACACCAAGATTAAAACCGCCATATATAACATACCCTACAATTCCCGAAACAATCAGCACGAGGGAAATGATAACAGCGGGGAGAAACACCTTTGAAAACTTAATAATGCTTTTCATTTATTTTATCCTCCAGCTGATGGAGACCGATTTTTGTTTCAGGACATCGGTACCAAAATCAAAGATAAGCCGTGAGACAAAGAGGGCTGTAAATACTGACGAAATAACACCGATAGCCAAGCTGACTGCAAAGCCCTGTATGGGTCCAGTTCCAAGCTGAGACAGGAACAAAGCAGCAATAAAGGTTGTAATATTAGAGTCCATAATAGCCCAGAAAGCCTTGTCAAAGCCTGCGTCAATTGCTGCCTTTCTACCTTTTCCGAGTCTCAGTTCTTCTTTTATACGTTCAAAGACAATAACGTTGGCATCGACTGCCATACCTATGGTCAGAATAAAGCCCGCAATACTCGGCAAGGTCAACGTAAGGTTAAATGCAGAAAGAACACTGAACATCAAGAACAAGTTCAGGATCTGGGCAATCATAGCATTGACCCCGGCACCTTTGTAGTACAGGAGCATGAAAATTATAACTGCCGCGATTCCGCCGAGGAGCGCTTTGAGACCCTGGCGAATTGTATCTTCACCAAGAGAGGCTCCGATTGCCTGCTGATTTACAACTTCAAGATCAACCGGCAACGCAGCGGTACGGAGAATAAGGGCAATACTATTAGCTTCGTCGGCTCCAAAACCTGTCAGCCGTACCGAGTCACGGATTGGTTCCTGAATTCTGGCGTAACTTTTCACCTTGTCATCGAGCACACTAGCCAGGGACATCCCTACATCTGCGGAGGTGAGTTTATAGAAAATATCTCCTCCTTCAGTATCGAGCAGGAAGGTAACTTCAGGTCTCCCGGTAATCTGGTCCTTATCTACCAGGGCGTTCTTTATGTGGTTTCCATCTAGGCCCACATCTTTCTTAA
>JAIWNU010000152.1 GCA_020216655.1 Treponema sp.
GAAAATCCGTTAGCTCAGTTGGATATCTCAGACCGTATTGCTGCCTATGCTCAGATTGGCAAACGCATTGATCCAAAGCATAACGAGGCAAGCTGCCGGGAAATAATTCGTCAAAAGGTTTTGGAGGTCTATAAACATGAAAAATCATGAATCGTCTATAGCCCCCCTCCTACGGGGTTTATACTTACACAACGCAGGTCGGAGCGTGGTGGTACTCCAGGGAAAACAGCAGATAAAATCTGATTTTCAGATTGATATGCAGGAAGCCTTTCGTGATGGAGTTTATAACGAGGTTTTGGCAGCTAAAAGTGCAGCCGAAGCCTGTGCATCCTGGTTATTTGAACGTGCCCCTTCTGGTGCGGAGGCTTTACAGGCAAATCAAAGACCGCTCAGTTTGCCATCCTGCGTGAACGTACAAACAGACTCGGGATTGGAAGCATATTGGGTAGACTGGGACCTGGACAACTGCAGGAAGCGAATTCATGCGGAAGATACGAGCGCCTTAGAAATACCGTTCGCTTACAAGAGAATCGGAACAGAAACAAAGGCTGCAACAGATATCTATCAAACCTTACTACAGAACCGGTCCCGGTTTGCAGAAGGGAAAATAGCTCTAGTAACTGGCGGGGCCCAAGGGTTTGGGGAAGAACTAGTAAGGGGACTCATTGCAGCTGGAGCCCTCGTTTTTATAGCTGACTTAAATGGTGAAGGGGCTGCAGCGTTGGCTGAGCGGCTTAATACCCAATATGGGAAAACTGTTGCCTTGCCTGCGGTTTGCAATGTAGCCGATGAAGAATCGGTACGGGACCTTTTTTCCCACATAGAACAGCAGGTTGGCGGCCTTGATATCTGCATAAGCAACGCGGGGGTACTTAAAGCTGGCAGCGTCCTGGATCAGGACCTCGGAGCTTTTAAACTGGTAACCGATGTTAATTATATCGCCTTTTTCCTGGTAACCAAATATGCGGCCCGCCTAATGCGGCTCCAGGCCATGACTGCCGGAGATTGGTACACAGATATTGTCCAAATAAATTCAAAATCGGGACTGGAAGGTTCTAACAAAAACGGAGCCTACGCGGGGAGCAAATTCGGCGGTATAGGGCTTGTGCAGAGTTTTGCTATGGAACTGGTAGATTATCGGATCAAGGTAAATGCCATCTGCCCGGGTAACTTTTTTGATGGGCCCCTATGGTCGGATCCGGAAAAGGGCCTTTTTGTACAGTACCTTGCGGCAGGAAAGGTGCCGGGAGCTAAAACGGTGGCAGATGTCCGGGCGTTTTATGAAGCTAAGGTGCCCATGAAACGGGGCTGTACTGGACCAGATGTGCTCAAAGCCCTTTTTTATATCATTGAGCAGGAATATGAGACGGGCCAAGCAGTCCCCGTGACAGGGGGCCAGGTAATGCTTCATTAGGAGTTAGCCATGAAATATGCCATTGCGGTGATCGATATTGGAATGACCAACAAAAAAGTCGCAATTTACGATGAAAACCTTAAACAGCTAGAAGCGCGGTATCGAACCTTTGATCCTGTTCCAGTTAAGAACTGTCAGACCCATGATCTGGCAGCCATGGAATCCTGGTTTATTGATGAACTTCGCCGGACAGCTGCAATCTATCCGATTCGGGCCATTACAATTAGCACCCATGGGGCTACCTTTGTTTGTGTAGGGGAAGATGGTATGCCTTCAGTCCCCAGCGTCTACTATACTCATGAGCCTGGCGATACATTTCATGATGCTTTTTATGCCCGTTTTGGTAGACCCGAAACACTCCAAGCAGAAACGGGGACACCCTATTTCAAAGCCCTTATAAATCCAGCTAAGGGGATACTCTTTGCCCAAGAACAATTTCCCGAAGGATTCCGACGGACAAAATATATCCTCAATTACCCTCAATACTGGGGTTACCGTTTTACCGGTCGCCTTGGAGCAGAAAACACCTATGTGGGCTGTCACAGTTACCTCTGGGACTGGAAACAGGGAACCTGGTCAAGTGTTGCCGCGGGCCTTGGTATTAGGGAACTTTTACCGGGGGAACTCAGACATTCATGGGATGTACTCGGCCCGATTAGCTCGCACCTTGCGAAGGCTACAGGACTCGCACCGGACACCCTGGTTACCATGGGTATCCATGATTCAAATGCATCTCTCCTCCCCCACTTTGCAAAAAAAGGCCGACGAGGGTTTGTTCTCAACTCCACAGGGACCTGGTGCGTTCTTATGAATCCGGTTGAACGTTACGGCTTTAAAGATGATGAATTAGGAAAGGTAGTCTTTTTTAACCAGTCTGCCTTTGGAACACCAGTTAAAACAGCGATTTTCCTCGGTGGTTATGAGTACGAAACCTGGTCCCACTTGATCCAAAAACTGCATCATCGGCAGGACCTACCCCCATTCAAGATTGGCTTGTACCGGTCTATTCTGGCAAACCGCAGCGCTTTTCTGCTACCAGAACTAACCGCAGGCTCTGGACAATTTCCTGGTTCCAAGCCTCGGGTAGTGGAAAATGACGTCTCATACTCATACCAGGATATAGTTGCGGGTAAAAGTGTCCCCCCCTGTTTTAATGACTTTGAAACAGCTATTGCAGTTCTTAGAATTTCCCTGGTTATGCAAACTCTTACCGCCTTGGAACGAACGGGGCTTGAACCAGGACAAGAAGTTTATACCGAAGGGGGCTTCAGGAAAAACGAAGCCTATAACAGCCTGCTCTCGGCGGCCCTGCAAGACAATCCCCTCGCTCTTACTGACATTGCAGAGGCTACCGCCTTTGGAGCAGCGATGACAGCAAAAATGGCTTTGACTGGGAACAGTCTTGAGGACCTTAAAGATGATTTTTCCGTTGAATATCAGCAGGTTCCTAAAGCTTCATTTCCAGATCTTATACCCTACCGAAAAATATGGTGCACCTTTGCTGAGAAGGAAGACTAAACAATTGAGCTAATTTCAGGAGGTACTATGAAAACGACGGCGGTTCGCATTTATGGCGTAAATGATTTACGGATGGAAACCTTTGAGCTTCCAGAACTAAGGGATGATGAAATTCTCGCCCGGGTGATATCCGACTCCATTTGCATGTCTACCCATAAGCTCGCTCTGCAGGGCGAAAAACACAAACGAGTCCGGCATAAACTTGCAAGTAATCCAGTTATTGTGGGACACGAATTCTGTGGGATTATAGAAAAGGTAGGTAAAAAATGGGCAGGAAAATATAAAGAGGGTAGCAAATTTGCCATACAGCCTGCTTTAAACTATCAAGGTACACTTTGGGCTCCTGGCTATTCCTATGAATACATCGGAGGAGACGCGACCTATATCATAATACCACGGGAAGTAATGGAAATGGACTGCCTCTTGGAATACAAGGTCGATAATTTTTTCATGGGCTCTCTCTCAGAACCTGTCTCTTGTATAGTCGGTGCCTTTCACGCCCAGTATCATACTAAAGCCGGCTCTTATATTCATGAAATGGGTATAAAAGAGGGGGGATCCCTTGCCTTGCTTGCCGGGGTCGGACCTATGGGACTGGGGGCTATTGATTACGCACTTCATAATAGCCGCAAACCGAGTCGACTTGTAGTTACTGATATCGATGATGCTCGCCTTGCCCGTGCAGCGGAACTCCTCTCGGTAGAGGAAGCAAAAAAACAGGGAGTGGAACTCCATTATGTGAATACCAAAGACATGACGGACCCGGTGGCCTACCTTAAAGAATTAAATAGGGGAAAACTCTACGACGATGTCTTCGTTTTTGCTCCAGTAAAACCGGTGATAGAAATGGGAGACCGCCTCCTAGGTCACGATGGATGTCTAAACTTTTTTGCAGGCCCTACAGACCCAGCTTTTCAGGCTTCGCTTAATTTTTACAATGTTCACTACGAATCTCATCACTTGGTTGGCACTAGCGGCGGTAATACGGATGATATGATTGAATCTTTGGAAATGATGGCCCAGGGCAAACTAAACCCGGTCTTTATGATTACCCATGTGGGAGGCCTTAACGCTGTAGCTGACACAGTAATTAATCTGGACAAGATTCCGGGGGGTAAAAAACTTATCTATACTCATAAAAAAATGGACTTAGTTGCCATTGCCGACTTTGCAGAACGGGGTAAAACCGATCCATTCTATGCAGAACTGGACCGAATCTGCAAAAGCCATGGCAATCTGTGGAGCAAGGAAGCGGAGGATTATGTGCTGGCCCATGCACCGGATGTTTAGTATATTTAATCCATGAAATCACCAAAAGAATTGGCCATGGATAAAAAACTCCTGGCCGCCGTGGAGGAACTAGCGGAAAGCGACGTACCGGTGCAGGCCAGCAAGCTCCTCCTGGAAGATGAAGAAATCCACGCCATGCAGGAATATGCCAATACGGTATCCATAAAACGGCTTGGCTATAACGACCATGGGCCGGTCCATATGCGGACCGTTGCATTAAATGCGGTCATCATGATGGGGCTCCTTAAAGAAGATGGAATAAAAACAAGCCTGGAAGCAGAAGAAGCGGGTACCTTTGAAGAAAGCCTTGTGGCGGTGCTCCTAGCCTCATTCCTACATGATTTGGGCATGACTATCGGCAGGCAGGACCACGAGCTGCACAGCTGCTACCTCGCCTACCCTATCATAGACCGGCTTTTGCAGGTCCTTTATCCCCAGGATATACAGAAACGGGTTGTTACTAGGTCTCTCGCCATCGAAGGCATTGTGGGCCACATGGCGGGCCGGCGGATCCATTCCCTGGAAGCGGGTATTATCCTCATTGCAGATGGCTGCGATATGGAAAAGGGACGGGCCCGCATACCTATGGCTTTGGCCCACGAACCCCGGGTGGGGGATATCCACAAATATTCGGCTAATTCCATAGAAACGGTTAGGCTTTCTGCGGGCACCGAAAAGCCCATCCGCATCGATGTGTCCATGTCGGCGGAGGTGGGCTTTTTCCAGGTGGAAGAGGTTCTCCTTGGGAAAATAGCCTCCAGCACGGCCAAAGGCTATGTGGAGCTCTATGCATCGGTAATCGGCGGCGAACCCAAGCGCTACCTGTAAGTTGCAACCTACGGCCCACAGATGCGCCAGCAGCCTATGCCCGCAGCCTAAGGCTTAAGCGCTATGGCCGCAGCCTAAGGCCGCAGTAAAAACTCCAGTATTGCCGGCAGCCTCCGGTACCAGGCCGCTTCGTTGTGATCCGCGCCGGGAAACAGCTCAAAATGGTAGTCCGGGCTTGCTTCATAGTGGGCTTCCCTTAAGACCCCATCCAAGGCTGAAACAAAAGGAGCGAGGGTTTTATCCAATCCGCTTTGGCCGCAATCAAGCCAGATACGGGGATAGGCGATCTTTTGCGACGCAATAGTCGGCAGATACTGGTCCCGACAGAGGCTTGTCATGCCGCCAGTTAAGTTCTGTTCATACCCCGGCGCATAGGAAAGGGCCGCCGCTAAACCGAACACATCGGGCCGGGAAAGACTCCAGTATATTGCCACGGTCCCGCCATAGCTTGATCCGATAACCCCCGTATAGGATCGATCGCTTAGGGTCCTGTATGTTTTATCGATGAGGGGTTTCAGCACCGTGATAACCCAATCCCTGTAATAGGCGGCGATTTCAGCGGCCCGTGCGCCCCCTGGACGTCCTGCTGCAGCAAAACCTGCACCGGCGTATTCTTCGGACCGGTAGCTCGAATTAAAAATGCTTACCACGAGGGCTGGGCGTACTCGACCACTACCAATCAGATCCTTCAATACCCGGTCGGTTTTCCATCCTCCGTAATTGGCAGTACTCGAGTCCCAGGCGTTCTGGCCGTCCTGCATATAGAGGACCGGGTAGGCCTCACCGGGGCTCTTATCATAGGCTGGTGGTACGAAGACTAGGACTTTTCTTAATGCAGGCGGAGCATAGCCCGCGGGCTTTTCCTTCCCTGGAATTTCATAAAGGACTTCCAAGTATTCAAGCCGAGCCGCACCTTTATCCAGCTCTACGGACCAGAGACTCTCATAAGGAGCTGTTGCGCTGACTGCCCGGTTCAGGGGATCTCGAAGGGTGAGCCGCTCATCCTGAGAGGTTTTTATAATATAATGGTATTGCAAGGTCGCTCCAGAAGGCACCGAATAGGTAATCCAGTACCAGTCTGTTCCGGTATAGTGCTTCATCTGATCTGGTTCGTCTCCCTGCTGGGAACTCATCCAAAGACTAACTGCGGCCGCATCTTTGTACTTGACGGCAAAGGTAAGTCTGCCATCCATATAGTAGGGAAAGCGAATCAAACTATTTCCGACAGAAAAGTAATCCGCCACAGCCTCTGGCGGTACATCGCCATCGACACGGGCATAACCTGGAGCATATAACCCAGATCGGGATTGGGGAGCTTCTGAAACACTGGAAGAATGGGAGGCAAGTACAAAGGGATCTTGGCTTTGGCATGCACTCAAGGCCAGACTTACGATTATTAACGGTAAAAATAGTTTGGATAATCCTTGCATAGGAGGAGTATAGCACAGGTTTTTACCGGCTTATAAAAAATAATAACCATTTCATCTGCAGCTCTGTGTTATACTGGAACTATGAAAGAACAATTATTCTTAAAAAGAAAGATTATCAAAGTAATAGTTTTATTTTCCCTCATGACTCCACTTGCCTGTACATCCACTGCAAAACCAGTCAAGGCAAAAACTGATCAAGCAAGCGGGCCTTCGGTTACGGTACCGGCAACCACACAGCAATCCGGGGATGCCGTGGTATTCCAGCAGGAACCCCCAGCACTCTCGCAAGCTCCCGTGCTCACCCCGGAAGCTTCCTTAGCACCACCGCAGGAATCTTTAACGCCAGCAACAATAACCCCAGTAAAACTTATTCGTGAAGAGCCCTACAACCTTGGGAAGCCCGAGCCGATCACCTTTTCGGAAATCTGGGCCTATGTCCAGGCAGGGGAAGAAACAGCCCTGGATCCATCCTGGCCTGTCTCAGACGTAGCCCTTTTCAGTGCAAGTATCAGCAGCACGGGAAAATTGCGGGGGGTTCCAAACAGGAACAAACTTACTAACTTTACAGGCAAAGTGCACCTTACGATAGTGGAACTATCAAACTATGCACTCACCCATTTTTGTCTCAGCCCCGAATTTACCATTCGATCCAACCTGATAGAACAAATCGTGATAGCCGCAAAACCCTTTGATGGAGTAAACTTAGATTTCGAGGCGGTGCTCACCGAAGACAAGGAACACTTTATCAGTTTTTTAAGAGCCCTTAAAACAAAAATTGGGAAAAAAACCCTCAGTGTCGCAGTCCCTGCAAGGACGAAAAAAGTAGTCGAAGCCTACGATTACGAGCTGATTGCGGCCGTTGCAGACCGTGTTATCGTGATGGCCTACGACGAGCATTGGAGCGGCAGCAAGCCCGGGTCAGTCGCATCCATGCTATGGTGCGAAAAGGTAGCCGACTATGCATTAAAAACAATAGGGTCAAAGAAACTTGTCATGGGCCTCCCCTTTTACGGTAGAGCTTGGGGAGAAAGCAATCCTTCCCGGGCATATAGGTTTTCCAGCTTATCCAAATTGATGGAAGAAAAGGGCATTCAGGAGACCCGCCGTGTGGACGGCAGCGTTTATTTTGAGTACAACGAATTGATAAAAGTTCAGGTGTATTACGAAGACCACCGTTCCGTACACCAGCGGGCGGAGCTGTATTATACCCAGGGGGTAAGCAATATTGGCTTCTGGAGGATTGGTCAGGAAGATCAGAAAATCTGGCAATTTCTTTATTTGAGCAAACCGTGAACTACTGCGCGGTGGCCTTCCGTGTACTATACTTATGTTCATCAATATGTTTCGGAGGTTGATGAAATGAAGTTTTCTATAGAACAGCAACCCGTATTCAGTGTTTTGCGGCTTACCTTTGAGGCGGGTGAACAGATTCGAGCCGAGGCGGGGGCTATGATCGGCATGAGCGCTACCATGGAACTTAAGGCGCGAGCCAGCGGCAAGGGCGTGTTCGGGGCAATCGGCGCTATGATGGGCGGCGAAAGTCTCTTTGCTTCCGAGTATACTGCGGGGACATCGGGGGATGAACTTATCCTGGCCCCATCATACCCAGGGGACATTCTGCATCTTCCCCTGCGGGGAGACACTATTTTTGCCCAGAGCGGTGCCTATCTTGCGGGCTCAACCAGCCTCCAGCTTTCCAGCCAGGGATCCCTGAAAGCCCTTGTTTCGGGGGAAGGGCTTTTCCTCCTAAAGATTAGCGGAACCGGCGACCTCTGGCTCGCTTCCTACGGGGCAATTCTTGAAAAACGGCTCACCGCAGGAGAAGAGTATGTGGTGGATACGGGAAACATGGTCGCCTTCGAAGCAAGCCTGACCTATACCATAAAAACCGCGTCCCGGGGACTCTTTTCCTCCATGGCATCCGGCGAAGGTCTTGTGTGCCGCTTCCGAGGCCCGGGCCGGCTCTGGATCCAGACCCGCAGCATTTCTGCCCTGGCCCAGACCTTGCGGCCCTATTTCCCGACCAACAATAACAGTTAAAAGACTATGCGGACAACAGCTCCCTGGTCGCTATAAACTTCCAGGGAACCCTGTATCTGCCGCACCAAAGTATCTATCAGCAAAAAACCGAGTTTGCCATCTTTATCGGTCCTAAATCCTGGGGGAAACTCGGGACCATAATCACGAACCTTTAGAATCCGTTTACCCTGGCTATCCGCATCCAATGAGAGCATTACACGGATTTTCCCCTCTGAATCTGGACCATATAAACAAGCATTTTGTACAAGCTCATTGATAATAAGACCTAAGGGGATTGCATAGCTGGAATTAAACAAACTATCTGTAACAGTTATTGACGTTTCGAGGGTAAACCGCTCGGCTCCGATCTGCTCGGTCATAAAAGACTCGTATTCTGCAAGAAAGCAGGAAAAAGCCTCCTTATCCAAATTGCCCGCATCATATAATTTATCCTCTATGAGTGCCATGGCAAAAATACGGTTTTTACTTTCCCGAATCGCGTTTTTTCCATCATCGGATACAAGTGAATCTTCCTGAAGCCGGAGCAGGCTGATAATAAGCTGCAGATTGTTACGGATCCGGTGATGGGTTTCGTGGATATAGACCCAAAGAACCCGCCCCAGAAAACCAGTAATCATTTTGCAGATATCCAACTTTTTTGTCTTGCAAATCTAAAATAGTGTTGATCGGCGACCCCTGCCGAACCAATACGGCACCCCAGTCAAGAAGAATGGTATGCTTTGAAAAAAGGGCAAATTGTTCCCGATCGGGCGTACGGACTATGGCAGGGAGCACGGTTATGGTTCCTGTCTTAAGTTTTTCGAGCAAGGACTCCCACGCATCAAAATCCCACTGAATAGAAAACCCAGCATTCTCCGCAGCCCGTGTCAGCAGATCTATAAAAATGCCCCGGGGTATACCCTGTTCATCCTGCCAGCAGGAAGGTTCGGCATCATAGTAGCCAACCACCAGTTTTGACGTCATACTATTGTTCTGGCTAAAAACAACCGAAACAAACGTAAACAACAACAATGCCGGCAAAGCTTTTTTATGATACTGTTTCATATTGATTAACCGGTTGCTATAGTTTCGCCGAAAGCTGAAAGAAATCCATCAAGGCTCTCAGTTCTTTGGCCATATCAGCCAGCGATTCTGCAGTTGATGCAATCTCTTCCGACAAGGCAGCATTTTGCTGAACCACCTGATCCAGCTGATTTATGGCAATATTTATCTGTTTTACCCCCGCATTTTGCTCAGCCGCAGCCCGGCTTATTTCTTGCACAAGGCGTGCTGTTTTCTGAATATCCGGAACGAGGGCTTCCAACAGCTTGCCGGTTTCGGCGGAAACCGCTACGGTTTCCCGGGAGAGATCAATTATCTCTGCAGCGGCGCTCTTGCTTCGTTCAGCAAGTTTACGCACTTCCTGTGAAACGACCGCAAAGCCTTTTCCATGTTCGCCAGCCCGAGCTGCTTCTATAGCCGCATTCAAGGCCAGAAGATCGGTCTGCCGGGCAATATCTTCGATAATCACAACCTTTTCCGCAATATTTTTCATTACATTCACCGCATTTTGTACTGTATTCTTACTTTGCACAGCCCGATCAGCGGCTGAACGGGCGATTGCTTCTGTTTCCTTTGCATGATCGGCAGTCATGGCTATATTTGATGCCATCTGTTCTACCGATGATGCGACTTGTTCAGCCACTGATGCTTGTTCCGAGTTACGGGAAGAAAGGTTTTGCGAGGAACTGCTGAGGTCTCTGCTGGAATGAACAATGTCGTCAGCAGCATTGCGGACATTACTTACAATCGCTGAAAGTTCACTGGTCATATATCGCAAGGATCGAGCCAAATCTCCAATCTCGTCGCTGCGTGCAGCACTCCGTTCATCAATATGGTCTAATAGCCTCCCCTGAGCTACCGTTTTGGCCTGGCCAATGATAGTGACAATAGGTACGGTAATAGTGTTTACTAGGTACAGAAGCACCATAATAATTAGCAGAGACACTGCGATGGTAGCCAGACTAAATTGACTCATCGCCGAATAGAGGTCCCGGAAAGCTTCGTTGTCGGGAATTACAAAACCAAAAAGATAGCCAAAGTTGGTATAGCCATAATAGACGGTATGCGGAGTTCCATCGACCACAATGTTCTCTGCAGTGCGTACTGTTCCCGGCGGAAGAGATTCCTGCAGCCGGTCAATCCAGGGAATCAGAGCATCTTCTTTGAGGTCCTCGGACTGCAATCTTTTATATGGACGGAAAATAGCATCTTTATTCTGTGTATATAAATACCGGCCTGTTACAGGATCGAGCAAAAAAAGCTGGGAATGGTCGGTAATTTTGACATCCTTAAAGAGTTCTTCCAGAAAAGCCAAGGTAAGGTCTGCCGTTGCAATACCTAAAATACGGCCTGTGCTGTCCTGCAGAGGACAGCTTACGGTAATATAAATAGTATTGGTCCGTTGGTCCGGCGGGATATCAGATAGGAGCTGCCCCTGAAGTAAGTAAAGATATGGCTCGGTTACAATATATTCCCGGCTCAGACTCTTTGAACGATCATGATCCGGAGGCAGCGCCGCAGTATACCAGTCTTCGACCACATAATTATAGTTTATATAGGTTTTATCGAGCGTGAATGTTCCGTTGCTGTAGGTACCGTAGGGGCCAAAAAAGGTAAAACCGGGAATAACTCCCTTGTCGTAAAAAAGACCACCCCCCGCAAGGGGCTGAAAAGAAAGAGCGGAAAGCAGCATGTCAATGACCGTATCGCTTTTTAAACCGCTTTTTGCCCGAAGTGCTTCCCCTGCTATTCCGCCCATTCTGCCCAAAGAGCGGGCAACCGCTACCTGGCGATCCGTATAGTCATTAAAATCCTTTATATACTTTTGAACAGTAAGGCTCATTTTTGCGGTAATTTGTTTTTTCACAGCGCTAGAGATATTTGCACCGTTGAGCATTAGGGAGACACCAAAACCAAGCACAAGAACAACCAAAATGCTCAAAGCGAATTTAGTCTTAAGGTTCATGCATACCTCCGGAATAAGTTTAGAATAAACCTTAGAAATTACAATAAATGACTTATCTACCCCATACGCTTTCGTTTTAGCTTGTGCGTACCGGGACTTCATAAATCAGCTTGCCCACCCTATCAATATGCTCTTTTAAAGCGGGATTTTTTATTTCTTCGTAATGGATTATATCAATGAAATACGGTAGAGGCCCCTGATCTTCGAGCAAAGCATGCAGTTTTGACACGGTAGAAAAGGTAATGGAAGGACCTGCTATGGCAATATCAATATCTGAACCTGTCCTGTAAGTTCCCTTTGCCCGGGAGCCGAAGATATAAGCCTTTTGGATTTCGGGGAATTGTTGCAAAACAGCTACAATGTATGAAAGATCCGCTTCCTCCAGCCCGTATTTCATAATTCCTGTTCCCGATTTTGAAGTGTCCGGTAGAATTCTTTAAGGATGGTATAATATGAATGGGTTATTAGGTTAACAGCTTCCTCTGCGCGCGCCTCATCATAGGTGTGGGCCATAAGGTTGCGTTTTTCGAGGGCATCGATCCATAAATGCCCTTCATTGATAAGGCCTGATTGAAAGGCAATCTGTATTGCAGCCCGTGGGCTTTGAATAGCATAGCCTTCGGCTTCAAGATAATCTTTCATGGTTTTCCAGGCGAGCTCAAAGGTGTATTCAAAGCATTGAATAAGCCCCTGTTTTTCAAACTTATTAAGACTCCCTATACTGATGAATTCATCGAGTTGCGATAGAGCATGCTTGTAATTAGAAAACCGTTGCTGCCAGCGTATATCTTGCTCCATATGCACCAAACCTTATATGGCTTTAGTATAGCATTAATTCGTATAGACCTCAATGAAACAGGGATGAGAAAAAGTTAGGGACTCCAGGGCATAAGGCCAGCGAAGGGTTATAAAGCAGCAGTATCAGTGCAGTTGTTTCAGATACTCTGCTACCGACTCCCCTGCCCGCCGGAATTCACCCTGATATTGTTTCCAGTTACCGAGTGCTTCGATCTGCCGCTGCAGATAGATAATTTCTCCGTCTTCGGGAATCTTGTTTCCGAAATCCGCATACCGGTTTGTCAGAAACCTTTCGGTATAGCGCTTTTTGTATTCCGCAATCCATGCTTTCAAAAGCTGGGCTCTGCTTGTTTCCAGCGCTTCGTCGGAAATACCAGGATCCTTATTCCCATACAGGTTATACACCCGTTCGGCACAATCGGGGAAGAGGCTCGCAAAGGTTTTTTCGTCCCGCTGCTCCGACATATACCTGGCAAGTACCGGTGAAGCACCACCCAGGGTCGCCAAAAGATATTCCTCTGTCGCCTTTTCGGCCAGAAAACGGGAGAGGGGCTCCGCATCGGGCCGTTTTAGAGTCGTTCTGATATGCTGATACAGTACGACCTGGAACACCCGTTCCACCTGCCGGTCGTAAGGCCAGAGCGCCCACAGTTCCAGAA
>JAIWNU010000153.1 GCA_020216655.1 Treponema sp.
TTCTATTATTTCTGATACAAGGGCCGAGCTACATAGTGGGTATGAAGCAGCTTATGGGCCTTGTGTCCGTTAGGCTCACCCAGGAATTCATCATACACCTGTTTGATGAAGGGGTTCTGGTGTGAACACCGGTAGGTTGATTTTTCATCATCCGCATAGATACCCGCAATGCGTTTTGAACGGACCTCGTCGGTACAACCATAGGGCTGACCACCACCGGCGATACAACCGCCGCGGCATGCCATAACTTCCACAAAGTGATAGGGGACTTCCTTGCCTGCAGCCTTAGCTTCCTTGATTTTTTCAAGTACGACAGCGATATTTCCCATCTGGTGAGCTATGGCGATGCGGATCTTAGTACCGTTCATGTCAACTTCCGCTTCCTTTACGCCCTGGAGACCCCGGGCAGCCTTAAAGTTAACATCACCCATTTCTTTCTTGGTAACCAGGTAGTACGCAGTCCGGACTGCCGCTTCCATTACACCACCGGTTGCACCGAATATGGTACCCGCACCAGTGTAGGGTCCCAGTGGACTATCAGCATCCTCATCGGGCAGGTTCAGGATATCGATACCAGCCTGCTTAATCATACGGGCCAGTTCGCGGGTGGTGATAGAAACATCCACATCCTGATAACCAGAGGACTTCATATCGTCGTTGCGGTTAGTCTCCCATTTTTTAGCCGTACAGGGCATAATAGAAACGGAGAACACCTTAGCAGGGTCTACACCAGCCTTCTGAGCCCAATATGCCTTAATCATGGCACCCATCATCTGCTGGGGACTCTTAGCAGTCGAGAAGTGGGGTATCATATCGGGGTAATATTTTTCCAGATAATCTACCCAGGCAGGACAGCACGAGGTGATAAGGGGGATTTCACCCTTTCCTTCGGTGAGCCGTTTTACCAGTTCCGTCCCTTCTTCGATAATGGTAAGGTCTGCTGCAAAGTTGGTATCAAATACGGTCTTAAAGCCTAAGCGGCGCAATGCGGCGTAGATCTTTTTGGTTACAATCGTACCAGGTTCAAGACCAAATTCTTCACCCAGGGCAACCCGGACTGCAGGGGCAATCTGAACAACCGGATATATATCCTTGTTCTGCAAGGCAGCCCAAACCTTTCGAGTGTCATCCCGTTCGTAAATAGCACCGACAGGACAGTGGGCGGCGCACTGGCCGCACTTGATACAGGGGCTTTCCCCAAGGGGCACATCGGCTGCTGAAGCGATTCGGCCGTTAATACCCCGGCCAAGGAACTCGATGGCCCAAACATTCTGCATTTCCTGACAGACCTTAACACAGCGGCCGCAGCGAACGCATTTTTCAGGATTCAGCACGATGGAAGGATTGGAATCGTCTATCGGGAGATCCTTTACAATATTCTTGAACGGAACTTCCCGGATACCGAATTCAGCAGCCAGCTGCTGGAGTTCGCAGTTGCCATTCCGAGGGCAATGGAGACAGTCATTCGGATGGTTGGAAAGAATGAGCTCCACTACGGTGCGCCGAACCTGAATAATTTCCGGATCATGGGTAACAACCTTCATTCCTTCTGCAACAGGGGTGGTACAGGCCCGCACCATTTTAGGGGACCCTTCCATCCGGACAATACAAATACCGCAAGCCGCCCATGGGGGAAGATCGGGATTGTAGCAGAGGGTCGGTATTTTAATATTTACTTTCTTGGCCGCATCGAGAATGGAAGTTCCATCTTCCACCTGAATCGGCATACCATTTATTGTAAGATTAACCATCGATCTACTCCTTACTTCTTCATGACAGCGCCGAATTTACAGACATTGTAGCATTCACCGCATTTGATGCACTTGGATGCGTCAATGACATGGGGCTGGCGTTTTTCGCCGGTAATACAGGTGACCGGACAGCGCCGGGCACAGAGACCGCAACCGATACACTTGTTAGGATCAATTTCGAACCGGACTAGGTGCTTACATTTTCCCGCCCGGCATTTTTTGTCCACTATGTGCTCGATGTATTCGTCCCGGAAATTCCGGATAGTAGAAAGAGTAGGATTAGCCGCAGAACCGCCCAGCATACAGAGAGATGCCTTGGTCATGGCTTTACCAATATCTTCCAATTTGTCCAGATCTGACATTTCACCATTTCCGCGGGCGATTTTTTCAAGGATATTGAGGATCTGGGTAGTACCGATACGGCAGGGAGAACACTTTCCGCAGGATTCGTCTACACAGAATTCCATATAGAAGCGGGAAACGTCCACCACACAGTCATCTTCATCCATGACGATCATACCGCCGGAACCCATCATGGAACCAAGGGCGGTAAGGCTTTCGTAGTCGATGGGGGTATCCAGGTCCTTTTCGGTAAGAATACCGCCAGAGGGCCCACCGGTTTGTACGCCCTTGAACTTCTTTCCGTTCTTGATACCACCGCCGATATCGTAAATAATTTCCCGGAGGGTGGTTCCCATGGGAACTTCTACGAGACCAGAGTTATTTACCTTACCGGTCAGGGCGAATACCTTGGTACCCTTGGATTTTTCCGTTCCAATTTTGGCCATCCAAGCGCCGCCCTTGGTCAGGATTACCGGGATGTTCGCCAGGGTTTCTACGTTATTAATGACCGTGGGTTTGCCCCAGAGACCGGACTGGGCGGGGAACGGAGGCTTCGGAACGGGCATACCCCGTTTACCTTCCAGAGACTGGATAAGGGCGGTTTCCTCACCGCACACAAAGGCGCCGGCACCAAGCCGGATTTCGATATCAAAATCGAAGCCGGAGTTCAGAATGTTTTTACCAAGCAGCCCATATTCTTTAGCCTGCTCAATGGCAATTCTGAGCCGGTCGATAGCCAAAGGATATTCGGCCCGGATATAAACATAACCCTGATGGGCGCCGATGACCTTTCCGGCAATTACCATGGCTTCGATAATAGAATGGGGGTCACCTTCGATCGTAGACCGGTCCATATAGGCTCCAGGGTCACCTTCGTCGGCGTTACACACCATATACTTGATTTCCCCGGGGACCTTGCGGGCAATGTCCCACTTGAGCCAGGTGGGGAAGCCGGCGCCGCCGCGGCCCCGGAGCCCGGAAATCTTGAGTTCTTCGATAATTTGTTCGGGGGTCATCTCAAAGAGGGCCTTTTCCATGGCCACATAACCTTCCCGGGCAATGTATTCATCAATATTTTCAGGATTGATGACACCGCAGTTCCGCAGTACAATCCGCAGCTGCTTCTGGTAAAATTCGATATCTTCGACAGCGACCTTGTTTTTATCGGACTCGTCTTTTTTATACAGCAGTTTTTTGACTTCCCGGCCCTTTACGATCTGTTCCGCAATAATGACCTGGGCATCTTCCGGTTTTACTTCCACATAAAAGGAATCTTCCGGAAGCACCTTAACAATAGGGCCCTTTTCGCAGAAACCGAAACATCCGGTTTTAACAATCTGGACCTGATCTTTTACACCCTGCTTTTCTGCTTCGGCGATGAGGTTTTTGTATATCTCGTCACCCTTGTTGGATTCACATCCCGTACCGCCGCAGACGAGAATATAGTGGTTATAAGCCATGCGTTCCCCCTTACTGAGCGTTGATAATATCTACAGCGGGCCTATCCAGGATGAGATTATCCAGCAGTTCCCGTCCAATCAGATGCTTTTCCACAATATCCTTTGCAGCCTTTGCATCTACTTTGCCGTAAATAACAGTGGGCATACCGGGCATGAGTACTTCTACGGTCGGTTCAGAGTGGCAGAGGCCCATGCAGCCCGTTTGGCGGACCAGCACCTGGTCTACCATATTTTTTTCATCCAAAGCCTTTAAGAAGGCATCGAGGGTTACCTTAGCGCCTGCGGCGATACCGCAGGTGCCCATACCAACGATAACCTGGATAGTCTTTCCTTCCGTATCCCGCTTGCGCAGGTCATTCTTCTTGGAATCCCTGAGTTTTCTCAGATCTTCCAGGGTCATCTTAGCCATAAGGATCTCCTTTGCATTAATCTTCCTCTTCCAAGGAATGCAGGTATTGATCTAGCAGTACCTGGGAGCCCGCTTCTTCCAGGTTTCCCAGTACATCCTGAAGTTCTGTCTTTCGTACCTCGTAACAGGTGTTACGAGCTGCCTTTGTCAGGTTTCGCCGGACTACCATGTCTTCTGGGCCTGGCAACAACAGAACCATTCTGATCAAACTTGGAATATCCCCCAGGGGCGGGGTATCCACATGTTCCAGGCTAAACCACGCACGAACCATGGTTCCCTGGCCTTTTTTAGATTGAATGTCCCATCCGCCTCCGCATTGTTCTGCGGTTTGCACTAAGAAGGGCAAACCCAAACCAACTTTTCGGTGGGGATGCTTTATCCCATCGGAATGAAAAGGGTCCAAGGCTTTTTGCAGTTCCTCAGAAGTCATTCCCTTTCCATCATCCTGTACGGTAAATCGGAACTCTTGATCCGATTCTTCCAATGTCACCGTGACGATCTTTGATTGGGCTTCCGCCGCATTTTGTACAATATCCAGCACCAGATCGCTGACGGTAAAATGCATGTTGTTTAGACTGTCTTATTTTGCAGTCTGGTATTTTGCAATGATATCCGGGAGCTGGTCCTTTGTTACCTTACCGTAAACATCATTGCCAATGGTAATAACCGGAGCAAGACCGCAGCAACCAACGCAGCGAACTGGATCGATAGAGAACAGGCCGTCTTCGGTTACTCCATCTTCTTCGAGGCTCAGGATAGACCGGGCTTCGTTGATGAGCTCCTGTCCGCCCTTAAGGTAGCAGGCAGTACCAAGACACACGGAAATCTTGTATTTACCCGGCTTGGTGGTCTTAAAGAAATGATAGAAGGTAATGACCCCATAAATTCTGGCCAAAGGTATGCCAGTAATTCGTGAAGCCTTTTCTGCTGCCTCCCGGGGAATATAGCCAAATGTTTCCTGAATTTTATGCAGGATCATAATGAGGCTACCGGGTTTTGCCTTCCATTCGTCAATGAACGCGGCCAGTTCCTTGGGGAACTCGATGTCGCGGGAGAGCGTGGTATACGCTGAAGCCATGGATACCCCCGAATTATATAGATAAAAAAGTATCGTATAAACGATGGCTGTATTTTATATCTTGCGAAAGAATTATGCAAGTCGACTACAATTTTAGTTTTTATCTATATAATTTTATATTTATATATCGAGCCAATATCAAAAGTCTGTTACTATAGCTTCGCGTTTTGAAAGCGCCCCTATCTTCAATTATTGTTTAATTCCATACCACTTGGTAATTCAAGGTTTTCTGAAGAACTAAGAGATCTAGAAGTGGAATAGAAAAAGATGCACGGGATTCGGCAGCAGTGCCGCCAATCACTTTGGCGATTTTGCCGGGAACTTGAATATCCAAGGTTAATCGACTGCTTTCTATCTCCTGGGCTATTGTTTTTCCGTATACCGACGTTACAAGGGCAAGATATTCGGCATTAGTGAGCTTCTCACCGCTTACCACAGGAGCCATAAGGGCATCGAGGTAATCTCGCACATCCTGGGTAAAAAGGCTGAGCAATTGGGGAGCCGATTCCCTGCTGACCGTGAAAGTGAGTACCGATTCACCGGAGCCTAATTTTTGAGATATAAAAGGGAAACGGCGAGAAAGTTTTTCGGAGTCTGTAATCCAAAGACTGCCAACGAGGGCTTGAGAATCTGTTTCCTTAACTGAAATACTGCTTAATTCAGAAATTTTTTGAAGTGATGCTGAGACAGAAGCGGCAGATAGGAGCGGGCTGTTTTTAGCCCCTGGAGCACTATTAAAACCCTTTAGCAATTCTGCCATCTTTGGTTTTATAGCGCCAGAATAGGAAACTTCGATTTGTTGGTCTGACCGCAGAGTTGCTGTCATAGAAAAAGAGCAAGAAACTAAGGATAACAATGCTGCAATGAGAACAAAAGCGATAAGAGGTAGTCTTTTCATATCCATATAATATCACATATTAAAAGCGATAGCGGCTCTTTTAAAAACAACAAACTGTTGAAATTGGTTCAGTTTATTGAAACTTTTTTGCTATTTCTGGGTCATATTACTGTGAAGCCAAAAAGGCAATAGCCTGCTACAAAATCGCATACGAGGTATCATGATGAATACAGCCACCACCCCCTGGGCGTTTTTAGACGCATACCGCGGAACCTACTTTTCTGGAGAATGGCCAACCTTGCCGGAAATGTTCCGTATAACGACAAAACGCTACGGAGAACGCCCCTGCCTTACTATTTATGAGGGCGATGAACGGATAAGCCTGACCTATTCGCAGACGCTTGCAAAGATCGAAGCGGTAAGCCGCTGGCTCTATGCCCAAGGGATCCGTAAGGGAGACAAGGTTGCCGTTACCGGAAAAAACACTCCCGAATGGGCTGTGGCATACCTGGCTGTGCTTTTTGCCGGTGCAACGGTGGTTCCCATCGATTACCAGCTGAAACAGGAAGAAATTGAGCTGCTTCTTAAGACTGCGGATGTCACCATTCTGTTTGTAGACGAAGAAAAACACGGCCGCTTTGTAGAGCAGCCGGGCCAGCTCAAAACCATTATTTCCCTTAAAAAGGGCGTAGGAACCTATATTTACGATCTTGATGGACCAGAAGCATCGATCGAAGGGGCTACAGAAACAGACTTGGCAGCCATTCTATTCACATCCGGAACAACAGGAAACCCCAAGGGAGTTATGCTGACCCATAAAAACTTTGTCAGTGACTGTTACCTTGCCCAGAGCAACTTGAATATTTACCATACCGATGTATTCTATGCCCTTTTACCCATCCATCACTCCTATACCATGCTGGCCGTATTCATCGAAGCACTGTCGGTCGGGGCCGAATTGGTATTTGGGAAGCGCATTGTAACCAAGGCAATCCTTAAGGACCTGAAAGAAGCGAAGGTTACCATGTTCTTGGGGGTCCCTGTTCTTTTTAACGCCGTACTTAACGGTATTATGAAGGGGATAAAAGCAAAGGGCCCCCTTGTGTATGGCATAATCCGGATCATGATGAGCATTTCCGGCTTTATTAAAAAAGTCTTTAAGGTCAATCCGGGTAAAAAAATGTTCCATTCAATTCTGGACAAGGCCTCCCTTTCATCAATCCGAATCTGTATTTCCGGAGGCGGCCCCCTGGCGCCCAGCGTCTTTAAACAATATAACCAGCTCGGCATTGACTTTGTGCAAGGCTATGGGCTCACCGAAACATCACCTATCATCACCTTAAACCCCAAGGAACATTACAAAGAAACCAGCGTGGGCAAGGTACTACCCCAGGTGGACATGAAAATCCTTAATCCCGATGAACAGGGTGTGGGTGAAATTATCGTAAAGGGCCCCATGGTCATGCAGGGATACTACAAGATGCCCGAGGAAACCCGGGAAACCTTTACCGAAGACGGTTACCTTAAAACCGGCGATTTGGGCTATTTGGACAGCGAACAATACCTGTATTTGACCGGCCGGGCAAAGAACCTGATCGTTACCGAGGGCGGCAAAAACGTTTACCCCGAGGAAATCGAAAACGAATTCCAGCTCTATGGCGAAATTGAGCAGATTCTCGTACGGGGCTATTTACTGGATGCCAAAATGAAAATTGAAGGCATCGAAGCCCTGGTTTACCCGAATCAGGAAGCCTTTAAGGATGAGGTCGGGGCCTTAAAGCCAAAGGCCGAAATTAAACAGCGGATCGAAGCAATCATTGCGGAGGTAAACCAGCGGCTCAAGCCCTACCAAAAAATTGAGCGGGTTATCGTACTCGATGAACCGATGGAAATGACCACCACCAAAAAGATTAAGCGGAGCGCGGTTAAAATCTAAAAAATTAGCGGATTTCAGACAGCCCTTTCAAAACTCCCTGAGTTTTGAAAGAGCTTCAATCAAGGCGGTATTGCAGGCCCGCCGAAAACGCGCCGTTAAGGCCGCCTTCAGCATAAAAAATAAAAGCTTCGCCTTTTATCGAAAGGGTCCCTCCCGCGAGGGGCCCTTTCTTTATGTTCCAAGAAAAGGGCTCCCAGCCTAGTCCAATAAGACCTGGCCATCCGGCAAACAAGCGAAGTGCCGGTACCACTCCTATGGAAAGGGTTACTGGAAATAAGACCGTACCACTGTAATAATTCCAGAGACACCGAATCTCAACTCCTGGCTCTATCGAGTATGTCCCCATGGGAATCTTGAATGTAGCAGAGATATAAGACTCGCCCCCATACACAAAACTGGGGTTGCTGCTCGGACCGAGCTGGGCAAGACTTCCAAAGGCTAGGGTTATTCTCCGCAGCGGAGCAGAAGCCACTACACGGCCGGCACCAACAAAATGGGTTTTCCAATAAGGTTCATCGAGACTGCTGATGATGACCCCTGTCTCTTGTCCTTCTGAGGCGCTATGAACAAAACGATTTTCCCCTATATAAAGGCCGACATGAGACACCGTCCCGGTGGTATTAAAGAAAAGGAGATCTCCCGCATCAAGCTGGGCAAGGGATACCGATTCAGTCCAACGAAAGAGGGCGATGCTCGTTCTGGGCACCGCGATTCCGAGGCTTTTTAGCATAACCTGGTATATGAAGCCTGAACAGTCCAGGCCCTTTTCATCAATACCGCCGTATAGATAGGGAGTTCCGAGGTATGAGAGAGCTGCGGCTACCATTTCTTGCCGTGCAGTTCTTGGATCCGCTACCACAACAGGCTCGGCATACAGGGGCTGCAATAGCTGTAATAAGAGAAAAAGAACGGCTAGCCACAGAGAGCGGAACATCGTCATGAGAACACAGTATAGCACATCCATCGGTGAGAAAATCCTGAGGTCACATTTATATGAGCATCGTCGTATATTGATTTCCTTCTTGTATATACTAAACTTATAGTAGGCCCCTGCAGAGTGGGCCGGTAACCTGCCCTGCTGGGGAAACCAAAATTATGGGGTACCATTCAGTGTATTGATGGTACAAGGGAGGTTACTATGGCAGTACTTACCATTTCCCGGGACATAGGTTCCGGCGGCCTTGAGCTAGCCCGTCGTACCGCAGAGTTAACCAACTTCCGTATTGCGGACAAAACCGTTATTGAGCACATTATGCGGGAATACGGTTTTGTTAACTTTGATAAAAGCTATGAATCGGCGGGGAGCTTTATCAGTGCCGAGGAAGAATTGACCGAACGGACCCTTTCATTTCTTGATCAGGTGATCCGGGCTATCGCAAAAACTGACGATTGTATTATCGTCGGCCGAGGAGGCTTTGCGCCCCTCGCTGGTTTTACCGATGTCATTCATGTCCGTGTTACTGCGCCCTATTCAGTCCGTGTTGACAGGGTCATGAGGGAGAACAACATTTCGAGCCGCGCAGAGGCGGAACAGCTTGTAAACAAAAAGGATAAGGCCCGCCGCGGATTCCTGGCCCGCTATTACGGCCTGCGCTGGGAAGATGCTTCCCCCTTTGATCTTGTAGTCGACGCAGACACCTTTGGAATTGAACCATTAGCCCAGCTTTTGGCCCACACATTGGAAGACTTCAAACGAAGACGCAAGGAAAGCCCGTCGGTACAAGACCTGGTCGTTGACTCGATTCTGCTCGAAGTAGCACGGAAAAAGCTCGCAGAGGACTTTGAAACCGAAACAGATTTCTAAGTCAGACCTGAGTTCATTTTACATTTCGCAGTTTGAGGGCGGCCCGGAGTAAGCCGATGTCCATTTTACCTTCTCTTTTCACCTGTTCAGTAAGATCGGCCGAAAGAGGGAGCTGAAAAGACCTGCGGCCCACATGTTCAGGATAATGTGCATCAGAACCGGTGATAAGCGGATAGCCTAAGGTATCTACCGAGGGAGGCAGCCTGACGCATTCAAGGGCAGCCCAGGGGCCGGGCGAAACGAAACCGAGCTGACTTGTCATGGAAAATGCGGGCCGGTCCACATGGGCTGGAATAACAAGGCCCCCGAAAGATTCTGCGAGGGGTCCGATTTCATCCAGACCGACATCCAGAGCAGAACCGAGATAAACATCTATGACCCCTTCTATTTCATCATTTTCATTTACGATAACCTGGTCCCCCATCCGCTCCGGATCATGCGGAAAGGGGGGCAGCAATTCGGCAATCCGTTCTCCAAAGGTGAGGGCCTTTTCAAGGGTATCAAAAAGGCAGAGTACATGGACTTCTTCCCTGGTGGTAGCTTCCATTCCAAAGAGGGGCACAATCCCGCAGTGGCAACAAAGACGCGCAAAGGCAGGACCGTTTGCGACCGTATTGTGGTCGGTTAAGGCCAGGATCTCAATCCCCCGCTGAACGGCACGCTCCACGAGCACCCGGGGGGAAAGATCTAATGAACCGCAGGGAGACAGGCAGGAATGGTTGTGCAAATCCGCCAGCATGGCCTTGTTCAACGGTACCCCAAGAGGGTAAATAATCGGCCTGAAGTTACAAACTGGTTTTCTGCGGTTCGGACTATGGCAATTCCCTCATCCCGGGCAGCTTCTATCATATCCTCAGGGATGGGCCTAGAATTACAGATAATGATGAGGGAAATGTTTACCAGCGTAGCCACCGCTACAGTGTTTTTATGGGCCTGTATGGTAATGAGGGCCCCCGCAGACTTTGCATTGGCCATAACATCAGAGAGGAGGTCCGATGTATAGGCTCCTTCGAGCTCGCTATCCTGGAACTGGTCCTGCACGAGTTCTCCATTTAAGGCTTTTATTACCTCGCTTATTTTCATCAATCCTGATCCTCCCTACCTTTAAAAAATATGGTGGAAACTACCTTAGTCGGGCCCCCGGGACTCGACTCTATGGAAAATTCATCGGAAACCCGCTTAGTATTGGCCAGTCCCATGCCGGCGCCAAAACCGAGGGAACGGATCCACTCGTTGGCCGTTGACCAGCCTTCCTGGAGGGCAAGTTCAATATTTTCTATACCGGGCCCCTTGTCCAGGGCGGTGATAACCACCCGGTCAGGCAGAATAGAGCAGGTAATCGTCCCTCCATAGGAGTGAACCACCTGGTTAATTTCAAGCTCATAGCTTGCAATAGCGATACGGCGGATCAGTTTTGGATCCAGATTTAGCTCTTTGAGGACCTTTTTTATTTCCGTTGAGGCGTGTCCCGCCCCCTCAAAATCATAGCGGGTGGTGGTGAACTGCAATTCCCGGCTCGAAGCCGAATCGGCTGCCGGAGGGGGATTGTTTTTTTCGAGCCGCAGCACTTCCCGGTTAATCTCTACAAGGAGCGTACGAATCACATCCTTAGAAGTGATAATTCCCACCAATTCCCGGGCCTTGTTCAGAACCGGAAATCGTCCATATCGATATTTGTTAAGGTATGAAATGGCAAAGGACAGGGGCATGTCGTCTTCCAATACGATAACATTTCGGGTCATACGGCGTTCCGCCACATCATCGATATACCCCTTATCGAGGGCGGTTACGATATCATCAATAGATACGATTCCCAAGAGCCGCTGGTCTTCCGCAATGGGCACTCCGGTTATGTAGTTTTCCCGCATTAAGGCCTGGATATGCCGCAGTGTATCGGTACGCTTTGCCGTTATGAGGGCGGTAGTCATCACATCCTTAATTTTGAGACGATATATCAATTCCAGAATAACGGTCGGAGAATCTATAGTATTGATGGGTATATCATCCTGCATGGGAAGCCCCTTTAATAATGTGCCGCTCTACAAAATCGGCCACACCATCTTCTTCGTTGGTCCGGGCTGTTACCGCCTTGGCCAACGACTTAATTCTTGGATCCCCATTTGCCATAGCCACCCCAAAGCCGGCCCAGCGGATCATGCTTTCATCATTCATGCTGTCGCCGATCGCCATCACCTGGGTTCTGTCGATTCCAAGCATTTGGGCTACGATAGCCAAGGCTTCCCCCTTACCGGTAGCAGGTGGAAGTATTTCGAGGAAATAGGGTTTGCTGGTAAAAATGGTAACCCTGTCGCCGATAAAGGTCTTAAGCAGGGTTTCCAGGGGTCTTAAAAGGGCAGGATCGCCGGGGACAACCATTTTCTGCGCCCCTGCGGCGAGGAAGGCCCTGAAATTATCCACCACAACCTGGCGCTGGCCGGTCAGCTTCTGGTCTATATCCGCATATTCGTTCCGGCGGGAAACATAGATAGTGCCGTCCTCATAGATCTGCACCGGAAAGCCCTCGGCATCTACCAGGTCATAGACTGCTAAGGCCGCTTCTATGGGCAGAAAAAACTCTTTTACAACCTGACCCGTATGGCTTTCTATAATGGTGGTCCCATTGTTACAGACAAGATAACCAGGACGTTTGTGCATGCCCAAATCCCGGGCATAGCGGTCCATGGCGTTTGGCGAGCGGCCTGAAGCGAGCATTACAATGACACCCGATTCTTCAACTTTTTTTAAAACATTTTTCGTATGAAACGAAATAGTTAAATCATCCCGTAACAGGGTATCATCCAGATCTAAGGCAAGAAGTTTGATGTTCGTCATGACCGTGTTCCCTCTTCCATAAGCTTACCCAGGGCCACACAGGCCTGAAACATAGAGAGGGGTGTAGATAGGACAGTGATATTCTGTTCTTCCGCCAGTTTTTTCATTGCAGGCTGGGGATTTTTATCGTTTACCAGCAGTACGCCTCTGGCACCGACAATATCGGCGGTTCTGACAGTCTGTTCAGAGGCGAGGGATGTAACAATTAATGTATTATCCAGATCCGCTACAAGCACATCGCTCATGAGATCACTGGCGACCACGTGTTCTATTGGTTTGTCGGTAAAATCGGTGCCCTTGTTAATAATATGGGCCGGCAGGTGTTCAATAATGTCAACGAAGGTCATAAATATTCCGTTATTCCTCTATGTACTGTTCTTTGGCGATCCGAGCCAATTCTTTGTAGTGCTCCGCATTCTGTTTAATGCCGGCTATTTCTTCGGGACTCAGTTCCCGTACCAGCTTTGCAGGAGAGCCAAGAATGAGGGAACGGGGCGGGAATTTTTTGCCCTGGGTAACAAGAGC
>JAIWNU010000154.1 GCA_020216655.1 Treponema sp.
CAAAAAAAAGGGGAGTTCTTACCTCCATGGCGGCAATGTTGATCTGTTCTCCCGGCGAAGAACTTTCTCTGAGCAGCAAAAACTGCGCAAAGGGATAACGCTGGGAAAGTTCCTCAATATCGTAGGATTCTTTACCTGTTTCTACGGAGATGACAAAATCAAAACCTGCCTTCTCCAGGTCTTGGAACAGACTCCTGCGCAGATAACGGCCGCCGCGGCTCAGGAGCACCGCCGTAATACCCGTAGTTCCTGCCCGTTCTCCTCTGCCGATCACCGTATAAGAGGGCACGTCCTGGTTAAAAGTTGAAGGTATAGTACTCATCACAGTCCTTGCAAATACCAGTGTAATTTTTTTGAGCATGCTCCATATAGTTCATATGGGTTTTCTGCCACAGCGCTTCCATTTCATCGGCAAATATGTTGCCCAGCACATGGGTCCGGTGAATATCTTCCTTGCAGCGTGTTACCGTTCCGTCAATGAGTATGACCATGTCCCGCAGGAGGTGCCAGCAGGGCTGCCGGGTAAGAGGTGAAATGTCTCCTGCCCGCTTCTCGGGAAGAAAACCAGAAAAATAATCATATTTCTGGATAATAACCTCCGCTCCCCGGGCTTTCCAATGGCGGTAAAACTGTTCAATATCATCCTCCGCACCTTTTACGCGGATAGCCTGGACATAGGTCGACCCCGGGAAGTTCGGAAGCAGCAGATCGGCAAAACGGTTTGCCTCTTCATATCCGGCGCCGCGGATTTCCCGGTACCGCTCAGGGCTTTTTGCGTCCAAGGACACTATCCAGCTTAAGGGTGGCAGGTTATTGGTCCCCCGCCGAGACGGGACCGAATTCCTGGCCGCCGTTGCAAGGCGCTCGATCTGGGATGGGGTCCAACCGATACCGCTCGTTTCAACAATGAGTGCCAGTTCAGGCCTTTCCAGCACCGCCTCGATCAGGTCGACAGCCTGGGGATGCAGCGAGATTTCCCCCCAAAGGCTGAGATCGATGACCCCGTCGCCTGAAAATTTTACAATTTTGTCCAGTATGGATTTAAAAACATCGAGGGACATGAAATCATTACGCGAAGGATCGGCGAACTGGGGATAGGGACAGAGGGTGCAGCGCTGAGGACAGGGCTGGGATACCTGGATTTGGAAAAAAGCAGGCAGGGTTCTTAAAAGCTCTGGATGGGCCTTAAAGAGTTCCGGCGCCTTTTCTGCCCGGTCAAGACCTGCGTTGATAAGCCGCTTAAGGAGCAGTTGGTTTCGTTTTGAATCTGCGGCCAAAGTAAGCCTAAAGGACCTGAGGTCCACGGGGGAAATTTCCGTTTCAATATCAAAGGAATTGATATCCTTTTGGAGGACCTGGAACAGGGCGTCCCTACTTACCGGCTCAGATGTAAAAGGAGTTTCCGTTTGAGATTTCCCTGCTGCGGTATAGATTGATGCCAGGATGGCCGCCGTGGAAGGGGCCAAGAGTTCCGGTGCAAAACCATAGGGCCAGCCGTCGGCGAAGGTATATTCGGAAGCCCAGCGCAGATGCCGTTCCGCCATGGCTTTGGTCAAATCCGGATCCAGCAAGGGACAGTCCGCCCATGCATAGTACAGGAGGTCCTGCCCCTGGGAAAGCTCTGCCAGGCTTTCTAAGAGATTCAGCACCGTCCATTGCGGCTTTTTAACCAGAATACAGCCATCGGGCAAGAGAGATTCATCAATTGTATCCAGAAGAAAGAGATAAACATCCGAAACATGGGGGAATGAGCGGGCCCGTTCCACCGCCAGTGCGAGGGCCGATTTACCATGAGAGAGGCTTTCAAGGGCATAGGGGGACAAGGATTGTCCGCCGAATAAAACAACTGGGGCTTTCATATCCCTTACTGTATCGGCATTCCGCCGATTGTCCAATAGGCTTCCCTCGCGTATACTGAAAAACATGCAGCAAGAAGGCTCTTTGAGCGTTTCCCAAATCACAGAACTGATAAAAACCTGCCTGGAGACCAGCTTTTCTGAGGTCACGGTGGAAGGAGAAATTTCCAATTACCGGCCCTCCAGCACGGGGCACCTGTATTTTACCCTTAAGGATGCAAATGCGGCCCTGCAGGCGGTCATGTTCAAAAACAGGCTGAAATATCTTGGCTTTACGCCCCGGGACGGACAGCGGGTGAAGGCCCGGGGGAGCATTTCTGTGTACCCCCAGCGGGGAACTTATCAGCTTGTCTGCGAATTTCTTGAGGAAGCGGGAACGGGCGATATCCTTGCCATGCTGGAAGAGCGGAAACGGCGGCTTGCCGCGGAGGGCCTTTTTGATACTGAGCGCAAGCGGCCTATTCCCCGTTTTCCCGAAACGGTTGGCATTGTCAGTTCCCCCACCGGAGCGGCAGTCCAGGATATTTTAAACATACTCAAGAGGCGGGCAGCGGGTATTCGTGTTATTATACTGCCCTGTCCCGTTCAAGGGGCCGAGGCGGCGCCCCTTATTGCCCGCAGGATCGAACAGGCCAATCAGTGGCAGCTTGCGGATGTGCTTATCGTAGGGAGGGGCGGCGGATCCCTGGAGGACCTGCTTCCCTTTTCCGAGGAAGTGGTAGTCCGGGCCATTGCCAATTCTGCAATTCCGGTCATCAGTGCCGTAGGACACGAGATAGACTGGGCCCTGTCTGACTTTGCAGCGGACCTCCGGGCCCCTACCCCCTCGGCGGCGGCAGAACTAGTAAGCGCAAATCGGCAGGAAACCCTGGAGACGGTGCGGAGTTACCAGAAACTCCTCTCCGAATCCATACGGAGCCGCCTCGACCGGGCCCATCTCCTCCTTAAACCCTTTGCGCCTGAGCACCTGGAGCTTCGTTTTAGGGCTATTTTACAGCCCCGGCTTGTCCGTTTCGATGACGCCAAGGAAGCGCTGCTCCTTTCTATGAAGGACCGTCTTGCCGAGGCAAAACGGCGGCTCGAACTGGCGACCAACACCCTGGAGGGAGCGAGTCCCCTGGCTATACTTGAGCGGGGCTATGCGGTCGTGATGGACCAACAAACCGGCAAGATAGTCCGCCGGGCGAGCGATGTAGAGCCGGGCCAGCTTTTACAGATACGGCCTATGGAAGGCCGCTTTACCGCCAGAACAGAAACAATACTCGAACAAGGGGAACGGCATGGCAACTAAAAATTTTGAAGAACGGCTTGAACGGCTTGAAGCCCTGGGCGAAAAGATCCGCCGCACCGACATTCCGCTAGATGACGCCCTGGCAGCCTTTGAAGAGGGAATAAAACTGGCGCGGACTTTGGAAAAGGATCTATCAAAAATTGAAAGCCGTATTGAACTTCTTATGAACTCAAGCGACGCTCAAGAGGACGAAAAGCCCGAACTGGACCTTTTTAACACCCAGGAGTAGCCGTGGCAGAGCAGGAAACACAGCGCAGGGCTGTACATATTCTGAGTGCCGACGTGGCCCGCAAAATTGCCGCCGGTGAGGTAGTGGACAGGCCCGCCGCCCTCGTACGGGAACTGGTAGACAACGCCATAGACGCAGGGGCCCGTACCATCGAGGTACAGCTCGAGGGCGGCGGGGCGCGGCGCACCGAGGTAATCGACGATGGTATAGGCATGACCAGGGAGGACCTGGCCCTCTGCTGGCTGCCCCACGCGACAAGCAAGGTCGAAAGCCTGGAGGACCTGCTTGCGGCCGAAACCCTGGGCTTTCGCGGCGAGGCACTGGCGGCAATTACCGCCGTAGCCCGGGTAGAAATCCTTACCAGCATCGACGGCCGGGAAGCCTGGCAGCTTTCGGTAGGCCCCGGGGGCTTTGAACGGGCGGCAGAGGCAGCAGAACGGTATATTCAGCAGGCCCGCAGGGTCCGGGGAACCACGGTACGGGTCCTGGGACTCTTTGATGCGGTGCCGGCCCGGAAAAAATTCCTGAAACGGGACGGAGCCGAAGCGCTCCTATGCAGACAGGTTTTCATCGACAAAGCCATGGCCTTTCCGGACCGGACCTTCCGCCTTGTCCAGGAAGGGGATCTAAAGCTTTTCTTCCCCCCGGTGGCAAGTTACCGGGAACGCTTTATCCAGACCCAGTGTACGGAGGAGGAAAAGCCCTTCGTGTACGAAGTATTTGCGAAGGGTGAAGGGTTTTCAGTATCCATGGTTATCGGAGGGCCCGAACTGTATCGCCGGGACCGGCGGCAGCAGTTTGTCTTTGCCAATGGCCGGCGCATCCAGGATTTCGGCCTCCTGCAGGCCCTGGAATACGGTCTCCAGGGAGCCTTCCCGAACGGGACTCATCCGCTGGGGGCCCTCTTTATCACTATAGATCCCGCATTGGCAGATTTTAATATACATCCTGCAAAACGGGAAGTCCGCTTTAAGGACCCCGGGGCAATTCACGGAACTATTTCAAAAAGTCTCCGTCAGTTCATGCATAACCTGCTGGTCCGCGGTTCGAACCTGGCTTACAGCGGCCAGGATTTAGCAAGTGACGAGAGCAATAACAACTTGAGCAGCACCGCTGCTGACGGTTTTGCTGCCGGATCATCTAGTGCCGCTGAAGCTACTGGGACGTCTCACGCTGCGGCTGCCAGGGCTGCAAGCGGATCGCGGGACAGTGTCGGCTCTTTGAACTTCCCGGCTAAACCGCTTGAGAGTTCCCGGCTCGCCATGGAAGCCCTGCTTGAATCCCCTCCGGCATATCGTGAACTGCCAAGGCAAACGGGGACCGCATCTGCAGAGCTGATACAATTGGCAGAGCCAGTACGAGCGGCAGATACGGCAAATGCTGCAGATTTGGCACGAGCAGCAGGGCCGACCCTAAAACAAGGGGCTCTCTTCGTCGGCCGCCTCTTTGGACTTTTTCTCATCGCCGAGAGTAAAGGGCGCCTTTATATTATTGATCAGCACGCAGCCCACGAAAGAATCCTCTATAATCACCTGTCAGCCCATCCGGTACCCCAGCAGGAGCTCCTCATTCCGATTGTCTTTGAAACCGATGCCGAAAGTACCGATCGATTCCTGACAGCCCATCAAAAACAGCTTGCCCAGCTCGGCATAGTCCTGGAAACCGAAACGGCAGGCCAATGGAATATTACCGCCCTGCCTGCGGGCTGGAAAAAGGGAGACCAGGAAACCGTGCAGGATATCCTGGCGCTCGAACAGGCCGGAGAAGCTTTTACAGACCGATGGCTTGCAACGATGGCCTGCCACATGGCCATTAAGGACGGCGACTATGTGGATGATATAACGGCCCAGGCGCTTATCGATGCAGCCCTGGATCTGCCCGTTCCCCGCTGTCCCCACGGGCGCCCCATTTGGACTGTCATTGACCGGGAAGACCTGCTTAAAGCGGTGCGAAGAATCGAATAAAATAACCTATAAAAAACGCCTGGACTCAAGGATTTTTTTGCCCTCAAAGGGTTCTGCGCACTTAAATAAATCCCGCAACGGTGGAGGTATAGCCTGTTCCGCCGCATCCGAGAGGGTAAGCCGGCCGCCGCTTGCGCGCTGATATGCAAGATGAAAAATAAAGTTAATTCCCTCAGCCACGATGGTCCCTGTTTTTCCGGGAGGCTGAAAGGGGATTTCAGCGTAATGGAGCGCCGCAACCAAGGGCAAAGTAAAATCTAGAAGCAGCCGTTCGTAGCTTACAAGGGCTTGGTTAAGCCCTATCCTTAAACATTGTTCTACCGCGTAACTTGCCTTTTCCCGCTCAGGGGGAATAAGGAACAAAAAAGCAGCGTCGTTCTGCATCCAAAGCAGCGCATCCGCAGCCGAAAAGGTCTGGGTAAGGTACTGCTGCAGCCGGTTTTGCAGATCCGCAAAACGTTTTTCGCCCAGTGAGGACTTAAGGGAACCCTGATTTTCTGGCCCAATATACAAAAGATAAAAGGGATATACCGTTCCAGATTTGACAGCATGCCAACCAGGAAAGGCGGGAGGCTCTTCGCACACTGCAGCTGCCGCACTGCGGAGATTCCCCTCTCCGCCCTCAGCTACGGATCTTAAGCGGGACCAGAATTCTTGAATACGTTTCCACCGCTGGTTTGTGAGGCCTTCTGCAACAGAGGCAGGCCCAATATAATCCGCAGCTCCCTCATGAAAAAACCAGGCAGGATCTTGCGCTTGCCCCTGCGTATCAAGCACCCCCCAGGGAAGCCGTTCATAGGAGCTGCGCATTTTTTTTAAAAGCTTTTTGCAGTGGGCGTCTTCAAGGCCATCAATATCCAGATAACACAAATCAAATGGATTAAGTCCCTTTTGTCCGATCGAGTCGAGAGAAGCACATACAAGTTCCCATCGGGGTATAATGGGAAAAGCGCCGGACTTCCGGGACGTAAAAAGAACCACCTTCATGGCTGCTCCAGCTGTATTGAATAGTTCCGCAGTTTGTATGAGTCCTTAATTTGTTCTGGTGAAAAACGCTCTTGGATTACCCGATCTATGGACAAAAACACGTTACTGGTGACTACCAGTGTATCGGGCTGGCCAAAACGGGATTCTACATGGTTAATTTCCCGCAGGGTTTCGTTCTTTTTAAGTTCCACCGGATCTTCAATATATTTTACCGGTCCGCCGTGCACCGCAAGCCGAACCTGGAGGGGCTTTGAAAGCGGATTGGAAAGCCGGTTATAAAAAAACAAGTTATGCAGTATTTCCATGCCCGCAAGCACCGCGGACCGCTCTTTTTTGCCAAATACAAAGGCCGCGAGGCAGCCGTCTCCCTCCCAGAACCAAATCCGGCCCATCCGGGAGAGAACAGAACGGGAAACAATATTTCGGAGTTCCCCATAGGCAGCATCAATCTGTGAACTTTCGTGGGCCCTTACCAATTCCGAGTTTTGTACAATATCGAGCCTCAGCAGGGCAAGCTGAAATTCATCTCCTTGTACCAGCCGCCCCCAATGGGGACTAATCTGGTTCTGGGCATTTTCCATAAAGAGGCCCGTGACCGAATCATAGGAATACCCTTCTGCAAGTATCGTTTTTATCAAGTCCCGCATATATAGCAGATGATATTCCCGGCCCATGTAGCCAGAACAATCGATTTTGATAAGCAGCTCAATAAGCTGCAGATACCTGCCCTCAGCGATGATATCTTTAACAACCTGTTCAGCGGCGGTCTGTGCGGTAATCGGAATATTTTCTGGTATTCCGGACCGCTCATGGATATTGTAACCGGGCACAACAATTCGAGCCAGCCTGACAATCATATCCATACTGAGGGATTCGTAGAGAATTTTGCAGGTTAGTCGGTACAGTCCGGTTTTAACTTTCATACTGTGTTAATAATGGCAGGGCTTATAAACTTTGGAGGGATATTGCCGGGAACGGGAGTTGAACCCGTACCCCCTTGCGGGGAGGGGATTTTAAGTCCCCGGTGTCTACCATTCCACCATCCCGGCGCCTCTTGTATAGTAGCAATAAAGCCTGCTATGGTCAATATGAAATGATACAGTACATTGATTCTCACGCCCATCTAGCCATGCTTGATTTCCAAACCGACACATACATAAGGTTGATGAACGACTGGGCCAATCTGGGGCTTGTAAGCATCCTTGATGTAGGCACTACCGCAAAAGATTTAAAGGATCGGCTTGCCCTTTGGGAGCATTGCCGCACAAAGAGCGGAGCCCAGACGAACCTGCCCCGCCTCTATTTCAGTGCCGGAATCTGGCCTTCAGAGGAGGCAATAGGGGATTGGAAAAAACATATTGATGAACTGGAATCCCACATTAAAAACGTTCCGCGGGATACCCTCGTAGCTATTGGGGAATGCGGCCTGGACCGGCACTGGAATCGCCTAGATAAAGGATCTAACTTGCGCTGTGAACGTGAGCTTTTTGCCGCCCAACTGGACTTAGCCCACCGTTATGGGCTGCCGGTTATTGTCCATTCCCGGGATGCGGCCCAGGAAACCCTGGAAGTTTTACAAGACTTTCCTGGAGTTCTGGGAGTCATTCACTGCTTTTCCTATGGTCCACAAGAAGTAGCATCTTTTCTGGAACAGGGCTGGTACATTTCCTTTGCAGGAAACGTCACCTATAAAAACGCCCAGGAATTGCGGGAAGCCCTGCAAGCAACTGACATTACACGGCTCCTTCTGGAAACTGACAGCCCCTACCTGGCTCCTGTCCCGCATCGAGGGAAGAAAGCGAATCCGTCTATGGTGCAGCACCAGTATGAACTTGCTTCTCGCATCAAAAATATGCCGCTGGAGGACCTAGCCAGGCAGGTAGCCCGTAATTTTTCTAAGCTTTTTATTCAGCCTTAATGACATTCGTAGGACAAGAATCGATAGCTTCGTTGATGCTGTCTTCGTATTTGGAAAAATCGACACCAGCCTTTACCACCATTTTGTCCGGGACTTCGAATACCTCAGGACAAATAGATTCGCAGTTCCCGCAGGAAATGCACTCATCCTCGCTCTCATCGAGCCATACCTTCTTAATCGCCATACACACCTCCCTTTTTAGCCATAAATCAGACGGCGGATTTGTCGAATGCTCAGGGGCTCTGAAACAAAGCGCCGCGTATTGAGCTCTACAGCGATTATATTATAGATATCCTCATTTTTATAGCCCTGACGCTGAAGGTGATAATGCCGTGAGCGAACCCATTCTTCCACGGTTTGATTGTAATAAATTAAAAACTCTTCTAACAGCCGTTCAGCTTGGGACGCCTCTATTCCATATCCATGAATAAGGCGCTCAATAAAAGCTTGGTCCGGGCCAGCATGGACCTTTGGAGATGATTCCATACAGGAAAGTATGGGCCCTTTTGTAGTCCCTTGTAAAGCATTCCAGTGTGTTTATATACCCATTTTCGGGCAAGAAAAAACCTGCCGATTCGCGAGAACCGGCAGGTACATATTAATTACAGCTTAAAGAGCAATTCTTCGTAGCTCGGGAAGGGCCATGCTTTTTTGTCCACCAGTTTTTCAAGGCTGTCTACCTTGGACCGGAGTACTGCCATCTGGGCCACAACCTTTTCCCGGTATGCCTTGGCCTGTATAAAGGCATCTTCGGTTTCCTGGGCTTCCGCAAGCACCTTTTCGAGCCTGTCGGTCTCTTCGCTGACTTCGTTAAGCAGTTCTGCGATCCGCTTTGCCCGCTTTTCCTGGGGGGCGCTGATCGCACCGATAGCTGCCAAGGATGCCGCATCCCGTGCGAGTCCTCCCGCATAGGCGCTCACTGCGGGGAATATGGAGCGGCGGGCCATGGAAATCATAACACCCGCTTCAATATTGATCTGTTTGGAGTACCGTTCGAGGTAAATGTGGTAGCGGCTTTCGAGCTCTTCCTTGGTAAAGACCTGGTGGGTCTCGAAAAGGCTAATGATTTCAGGCTGCACCAACACAGGAAGAACATCGACCGTAGCCCGTACATTGGGCAGTCCCCGCCGTTCTGCTTCTTTTACCCATTCCTCGGAGTAACCGTTTCCGTTAAATACCACCCGCCGGTGCTTTGCGTAGGATTCCTTTACCAAGGCTTCGATAGCCGCATTTTTGTCGGAAGCCTTCTCAAGTTTATCGGCAAACTCGGACAGGACTTGGGCAACCGCCGTATTCAAATAGGTATTGGGCGTCGCGATGGATTGGGAAGAACCAACCATACGGAACTCAAACTTATTTCCCGTAAACGCAAAGGGACTCGTTCTATTCCGGTCCGAAACATCCTTAGGCAGGGTCGGAAGGGATGTAACTCCGAGCTTGATCCGTTCCATACCGGTGTTTTTGCTGATCGGTTTGCCATCGGCAATGCTTTCGAATATTTCGGTAAGGAGACTTCCAAAGAAGACGGAAATAATAGCAGGCGGAGCCTCGTTCGCGCCGAGCCGGTGGTCGTTACCGGCGGTGGCTGCAGAGGACCGAAGCAGGAGAGCATAGCGGTCTACCGCTTCAACCACTGCGGCGGTAAAGAGGAGGAACCGGGCATTGGACTCCGGATTTTCGCCGGGATCAAGGAGGTTCACCCCATCATCTGTCGACATGGACCAGTTATTGTGCTTACCCGAACCGTTTACCCCCGCAAAGGGCTTTTCGTGGAGTAGGGCTTCCATGCCATGCCGGCGGGCAACCTTTTTAATGGTTTCCATGACGAGCTGGTTTGCATCCACAGCCACGTTGGTGGTGCTGAAAATCGGTGCAATTTCGAACTGGTTCGGCGCAACCTCGTTGTGCTGAGTCTTGGCCGCGACACCTACTTTCCACAGTTCCGTATTGAGTTCCCGCATGAATTTGGCTACCCGCTCTTTGATGGCCCCGAAATAGTGGTCTTCCAGTTCCTGGCCCTTGGCAGGCATGGAACCAAATACGGTGCGGCCAGTTAACATAAGGTCAGGCCGTTCATCAAAATATGCCTTATCGACTAAGAAGTACTCTTGTTCGGGACCGACAGTAGTGGTGACCCGTTTTGCGGTGTTGTTTCCCAGGGCACGCAGAACCCGCAGGGCCTGCTTGTTAAGGGCATCCATAGAACGGAGCAAAGGCACCTTTTTGTCCAGCGCATGGCCGTAGTAGCTAAAGAACGCAGTGGGAATGCACAGGGTGGTACCTGTAGGATCCTGTTTAAGGAAGGCGGGGCTCGTTACATCCCATGCGGTATAGCCCCGGGCTTCAAAGGTAGCCCGAAGTCCCCCGGAAGGGAAGCTCGAAGCATCGGGCTCACCCTTAATAAGTTCCTTGCCGGAGAATTCCATCAGCACCTTGCCATCGGTGGTGGGGGCGATGAAGGAGTCATGTTTTTCCGCGGTAAGCCCAGTCAGAGGATGGAACCAGTGGGTATAATGGGTAGCCCCCTTTTCCAAAGCCCAGTCCCGCATGGATGCAGCCACTACCTCAGCAACCTCGAGGCTCAGTTCCTTCTCGCCAGCCTGGACTGCAAGAATTTCCTTGTAAATATTCTTCGGCAGCCGTTCCCGCATGACCGAGTTAGAAAAACAATTGGTTCCGTACAGGCTGGGTACGGAAGTTTCTGCAAAGTTAATCGTTTCGCTCATAATCACTCCTTAGGTAAAGAAATCAACAATTATGTATTAGCAATTTTCATGCCAAGATATTATTTTATTATTTGGCATAACTTTAATAAAAACCCGCAGCCATAGACTGCGGGTTTAACGCTACAATCATGTAGTTTTTTTTACCTATTTCCTACGTTTTTGTAGGTTTGTAAGCCCCCTGCAACAGGGACTTGCTTTTACCCGATCGCCTCTGAGCCGGTCTCGCCGGTTCTGATACGGATACATTCCTCCAAAGGCAGAATAAAGATTTTGCCGTCTCCAATTTCGCCGGTCCGGGCGCCACGAATGATGGCATCTATCGTTGGTTTTACGAAACTGTCATTAACCGCAATTTCTATTCTCACCTTTTTGAGCAGGTTCACCTCAATATCAACACCTCGATAGGACTCGTGAAACCCCTTCTGCTGCCCGCAGCCCATGGCATTGGTTACCGAAATCTTAAAGATTTCTGACCGGTACAATTCCTGCTTAACCTCATTTAATTTATGGGGCTGTATGTATGCTATTATCAGTTTCATATTGTCCCTCCGCCTACATGTTGCTGAAGATCTGGAAGCCCGAGTAGGCCTCCGCCTTGTGTTCGGTAATATCAAGACCCATCAGCTCTTCCTTCTCTGATACCCGAAGCCCTACTACTGCCTTGATAACCACAAAGAGTATGAGGCTTGCCAGACCAGCCCACAGGCCGACTGTCAGGGCCCCCAAGGCCTGTACGGCCAGCTGATACCAGCCGCCGCCATGCAGTACGCCCACTGCTACGCCTTCGACATTGCCCCAAATCCCGACTGCCAGGGTACCAAAAAGGCCATTCACCATATGCACCGATACGGCACCCACTGGATCGTCGATTTTTAGTACCTTATCGATAAATTCAACTGATAAAACAACAATAAGCCCCGCAATTAAGCCAATCACTACCGCAGCACCCGGTGAAACAACCGCGCAGGGAGCGGTAATAGCCACAAGACCAGCCAAGACACCGTTCATGGTCATGGAAGCATCGGGTTTCTTGAACCAGATCCATGACACAATCATTGCACTCACCGCGCCGGCAGCCCCCGCAAGGGTGGTAGTTACCGCCACCCGGGCAATATCGGTGCTGACACCGGAAAGGGTAGATCCGGGGTTAAAGCCATACCAGCCAAACCACAGAATAAAGACCCCCAAAGCAGCAAGCGGAATGTTGTGGCCGGGAAATGCTTTTACGACAACCTTTCCTTCAGCCCTGACATACTTTCCTGTCCTTGGACCAATAACGATAGCTCCCATAAGGGCTGCCCAACCACCGACTGAGTGGACTACGGTAGAGCCCGCAAAATCGTGGAATCCGAGCTTACTGAGCCACCCGCCGCCCCATATCCAGTGGCCTGAAATGGGATATATCAGGGCTGAAATAAACACCGTATAAATGAGGTATGACTTAAACTGAGTTCGTTCAGCCATGGCACCGGATACTATGGTTGCCGATGTGGCTGCAAAAACAACCTGGAAAAACCAATCCCGGTAAAACTTGGGATCCCCCATGGGCCCCTTGAAAAAGTCTGAAAAACCAATAAGGCCGCCGAACTGGTCAGCTCCGTACATGAGACCCCAGCCAATCATCCAGAAAACCAGGGACCCAAAACAAAAATCCATGAGGTTTTTCATGATGATGTTCGTCGCATTTTTAGCCCTGGTAAGCCCGGTTTCTACCAGTGCGAACCCAGCCTGCATAAAGAACACCAGTGAGCCGGTCAACACGAGCCACATCATATCCATGGCTGCAGTGAGAGAATCGATGCTTTCCTCTGCGAAACCTGCGACAGTAACCAAGAAGAAAAGCACCGCCAGAAACAGCATCTGCTTTTTCACCTATTGTTCCTCCTGAAACGTGGTATGACTATGAAAAAGCAGATTCCGTGCCAAGCCCTATAAAATTTATTACATTTTTGTATCTAATAGAATTATAAAATTTTTTAAAATAGAATATTTCTTTTTTATA